>JBBQYD010000045.1:0-17803 GCA_038209025.1 Verrucomicrobiota bacterium
GATCACGCTGCCGTATAGAGGCTGGTTGGCCACGATCCAGATGGGGCTGAGGCTCCGCCGGTTGGGATTTGAGCGCGTGGTAGATTTGCAGGGGAACCGTGCGAGTCGCTGCCTGGCCTGGCTGGCGGGGGCTCAGGCTGAGAGGCTGGGCCTGTGGCCCGGGTGGCCGTATCACCGTGCGGCGGCAATTCCGCGGCACCCGCTGGTCCATGCGGAGCGGCGCACCGAGGCTCTGGCCAGCCTGCTGCGGCTTCCCCAGGCACCACCGGGTTTGGCCGTGCCCGCCCCCCTCTCCGCGCGGGTGCGCGCCTGGCTTGGCGGGAAAGGACTCCAGGGGCGAAAGCTGGTGCTGATGCACGCCGGGTGCAGCCAGGCCTGGGCCACAAAACGATGGCCCGCCCCCTATTTCCAGCAGGTGGCTGCCATGCTCCACACGATGGGCTACCAGGTGCTTTGGCTGGGCACCGGGGAGGAAGCCTCCCTCAACGCTGGTTTGGCGGCGGCCGTTGGGACGGACGCAACCGGCGCTTTCAGTCTTCCAGAATTGCTGGCGCTGGCCCGGGAGGCATCCTTCGCCCTCACCAACGACAGCGGCCCCATGCACGTTTTGGCGGTGGGCGGCTTGCCGGTTTACGCCCTTTTCGGTCCCATCGACTCCAACCGCAGTCATGCCTTTGGACAGCGTCACCGGGTGCTGCAGAGAGCCTTGCCCTGCCAGCCCTGCTACTCCAAGAAGTGTCTCTTGCCCGGCCAAACCCATGATTGCATGATCGGCTTGCTGCCCGTTGAAGTCTTGACCCGCCTGCAAGCTGACGGCTGGCTGCCGCATTAACCGCCCAGAGACGGGAAAATCCCGGCCAGGCTCACCACCAGCGGGCCATCGGCCAGCAGGCGTCCCACGGCGGGGCGGAGCGGCGCCAAATCCGCGGCGCGGACGCCGTCCTCAACGAAGGGTGCGAGGGCGCCCAACCATTGTTCGGGAGCGGTCCGCTGGGGCGGGGTCAGAAACTTGAGCGAGCTTTCCACCAGTCGGAGATAGTCATAGGCGCAGGCGGTGTCGAAACTGATGCCGGGGGATGGGCCGTATTCGAAATCGATCCAGGAGGCCTGTGGTTGGCCATCACCCAGCACGTTGGCAAAGCAAGTGTCCATGTGGACAACCCCCGCCTGGTGCATGGCGTGCAGGCTTTTCGCCGCCGCCGCGGCGAGGTCCCACACGCGCCCGGGATCCTTTTCGAGCAGTTGTGAAAATCGTGGGGCGGAAAGGTAAGCGCACAGTATGGCATCCCGGCCTTGCCAAAGCGGGCGGGGGGAAAGCCCCTTTGGGCTCAGTTTCGTGTAGGCATTCCACTCGTGCTCCAACCGAAGCCGTGGCTCCAGGGAAACAAACGGCATGCCTGAGCCGGGATTGCCCCGCCGCAAATAGGGGTTGACCACCCGCAAGACTCCCAGGCGGGCGCTGCGCGAAACGGCATAGTAAACGGAGTCGTGCCCCCTGGCACCCGTGCGGACCAGCCGCACCGTGGAGCCGAGGGCGCGGGACACGTCCTGAGTCAAGGCGCGCCGTCGTGGCGCCAGGCGGAGTTCCGCAAGCTGCCGCCTCAAATAGCGCTTCACTGACCTCATCGAGTAACCTTGCGGGGGGACCCCGCCGGGTCCGTGATCACCGCCCCTGCTTTACCCCGGGCGCGGGCCAGGCGTTCGAAAATGCGGGCTTGTTCCAGCTCCGAGAAAAAGAGCGGGAAATGGCCGATCGCCTCCGCCTCGTTGTCCGTGGAATGGATCGGATTGATTGAAGGGCGGACGGGGTGGTTGCCCACAAACCAGTCTCGCATCTGGCGTTTGACGAACTGAGTGGCGTTGAATACGAACGGGTGCGCTTTTCTATCCACTGGGGAGCTGGGCACCGGCGCGGGGTCGAAAACCACCAGGGCGATCCACGGCTTGCCGCCCCGGCGCCATTTGTTGCCGCGCATGCGGCGGCTCAGGATCAGCCGGCCATACCAATCGATCCGCTTCAGAAACAGGAATCGGTAATGCCGTCGAAGCCAGCGGACCAGGTGCAGATGCGCCTTTTGACGCAACGCCGCCCCGCGGATGACAAAGAGATTCAGCTCTCCCGGACCCTGGTTGAAAAGCTCCGCAAACAGCCGGCTTTTGCGATGATGGGCAAAATCGTTTTGAACATAGGACACCAGGCGGTTGACGTCCGGCGCGTAGCCGCGCGCCGCGAGATGCTCATGGAAGGCCGCCAAAGAAAAGGCTACGTCCAGGTCGAGCTGGCTCATCAAGCCGCGCAGCTCTTTGAAATACTTGGTGGCTTGGCCGGGGTTCGGGTCGCCATAACTGAAGCCTGAGGCCTCGGCCTTGTGATAGGCGATGTGAAACGCCAGGCTGTCGAACCATTCCCGCGCCGCCGGCACAAAAAAGCCCCGGTCGTGACGGACACGGTGCTGGATCACGGCCTGGGCCAGGGGCTCCGGATAATAGGCGTGCCCCAGGAAGTCAGCCCCCAGGCCGGGGCGGACGCTGTAAAAGTCGCATTTTACCCCCGCTCGACGCGCAACGCTCCCGTACCTTGCGCGGATCGGCTCGACCGCGCGGTCTTCCACCAGGCAATCGACGTCCTTTTTTGAACCGGGCGCGGGAAAAGACTCCGCCAGTTCCGCGATATTTCGCAGGACCGCGTAAGCAAAGCCCTTCTCGTCCATCCACGAGAAAAACTCGTTCATGTCCTTTACATAAATGCGCACGCGAAAATGATCATAAGGTTCGATGGCAGAGACTGTCAAACCGGCGCGAAAAGAACCTCGCAGCGCGGTCCAGGCGCGGGACGGGCCGCCTGGAGCGGGGATCAGCGGGCTTGTTCCAGGACCCGCGTGTAGAGAGCTTCGGTGCGCTCAACCATGCCTTCCAACGTGAGCTGCACCCGGGCCCGGGCGAAGACCGGCTGGCAGGCCGCGCGGGCGGAGGGCAAGTCTCGAAGCGCCGCCTCCAGCACCTTGTGCAGGCTCGGAACATCCTCCGGTTCCGCCAGGAACGCCGCCGGCACCCATTCGACCGCCCCGCTAACCCTGGTCGAAACCACCGGGCAGCCCGCCTGCAACGCCTCCACCAGGATCAAGGGAAAACCTTCGCGCCGCGAGGAAATCACACAGGCATCGACGGCCTGCAAGAGCTGCCAAACATCATTCCGGGTGCCCAGGAAGGAAACCTTGCCGCGCAAATTCAATTCCTTGCTGAGCGATTCCAGGGCGTCCCGGTCAGCGCCCTCACCGGCGATCAGCAGCCTGGCGGACAAACCCACAAACGCACGCAACAGAACGTCAAAACCTTTTACCGGGACCAGCCTCCCGACGGCGAGCAGCAGGGGGAGGCCGGGTTCCGGATTAAGCGAGTTCCGGAGTCTGGCGGCTTCCTCGGGTGCGAGCAAAGGCGGGGCGTCCACACCGTTGAGGATTACGTCCACGTTCTCGAGTTTCAGATGGGCGGCGATTTGCCGGCTGACCGCGATGACCCGATCCATGGCCGCGTAGGCCGAAACGTGTTTCTTTGTGCCATGGACCGTCGCCACAAAGGCCAGGTCACGGAACCCGGGTTTCAACCAGCGCAGCAAGCTGGCCGCTTTGCCCGCCTGCGCGTGGACGATCTGCGGTTTCGTGCGCGCGATGATCCGCCCAATCTGCCACAGCAACGCCGGGTTGAACCTGCTTTTGCGGAAATCCACCCCATGCAGCTTCACGTTGGCGGGACAGCGCGGCTCGTAATCACGGTCCGCGATCAGGTGGACTTCGTGCTTGCGAGCCAGGGCCGCGCACAGCGCGAAGGTGTGCTTCTCCAGTCCCCCCATGGCGCCGCCCGGGGTGGCCATAATTTGTAGTATCCTGTAGCGCATACGGACAGAACCAGGGTGAATAACCACCCCCCCAAGCCTGACGGACGACCATGGACTTCCGCTATAATCCGAGGCGCGTCAAGGCGCCCAGCACCTGGGTGCGAACCACTCACGAGGAGAAAAACTCCAGGCAGCTATGAGCCGCCTGCCACCAGGCCCGCCCCGTTTTCCGGCGGCTGCCTCACCCAGCATTGGTCGCTTCCTTTTCACCGCTTGATGATGCCGTAGAACCTGTCGCGGTGTCCACCTTTTCAGAGCGTCACGGGCCACGGCGGCAGCTCGTCGTTATCCGGCCCAAGCCCGCCAAGACGGGACGGCCCCGCGAGCACGCCCTTCGGGAGGTGGTCAATGCGATCCTCTATCTCACCAAGACCGGCGAGACCATGGTCTATTTGGCGGTCTGCTTCGCGTGCTGGCCAAATGCGCCGATGAACATGCCGGCGTCGTTTTCAGGAAAAAGTGCTTACAAAAGTGCTTGATCGTTCCGACTTTTGGGTGCATACCGGGAGAGGATCACCGGAAGCACCAAGCCAGAAAGTACTAAGTCACGCTTTCCATGACGTCTTTTAATTCGGCGTGAGCAGTTGAAGGGTAGCGCTAACGCGGGAAGAACCGGGCCCGGTGCGTGGGGAATAAAAATGATGTGCCAGCACTTTATTAGGTCCGCCAAGAGCAATCAGCCTTACGGGTATCAATGTCCGTTGTGGCCGGCGAGAGGCCCAAAGGCGGACGTTCGGTGTGAGGTTTTTAGTTATGACTGCCAACCAGCATTATGGGGCCCACTCAGCCCAGGTAAAGATGCGGCTCATCGTAGGCGGGTCTGCCATCCGGATCACCCAGATGGGTCCGGATTTTCTACTGATCGACACTCCTGCCGACGTCCCGCCCTGCGAAGCCTCCATTTTTCTCCAGGTGGACAGCAGCAAGCGCGAGTGGAAGGTAAAACTTCCGCAGGGAATCTCCAAAGATTGCAATCGGGTCCAACTCGCACTGCCGGGAAAGTAGCGACTGGTGATCTGGCGGCTGCGGGCAATCAAACCGTGACAGATTGTCACGCTTTGAAGCCGATGGGTAGGTATTGGCGGGGCACTCGTCGGGTGCGCGACGCTCACGGCTGGCCTTTTCCGCGACGCTGCCGCGGAAATTGCCTCTGGCTATCCGCCCAAATTCAAGTAACCGAGATATAAATGAATCGTATTGCCTTCGACAGCTACTTTAAGTCGGCCACTGGCAATGTCCCGTATGACTACCAATGCCGCCTCGCGTGCGACCCGGGTGAGGACCTTAAAACACCCGCGACACTTCGGAAGGGGGCGAACTGCCAATCGCAGCTCATCAGTATCCCAACCGGGTTGGGAAAAACGGCCGCTGTCGTCCTGGCCTGGCTATGGAATCGCGTTGGGCATCCAGAAGAGGCGCATCGTGATAAGTGGCCGCGCCGGCTGGTTTACTGCCTGCCCATGAGAACTTTGGTGGAGCAGACGGAGGCGGAAGTCAGAAAATGGCTCGCTGCTCATGGCTTGCTCTGGGACGGGCAGGGCAAAACGCGTAAGGGAAAAGTCGGGGTTCATATCCTTATGGGAGGCGAGGATGCGGGCGAGTGGAATATTTATCCGGAAGAGAATGCGATTCTGCTCGGCACCCAGGATATGCTCCTGAGTCGCGCACTCAACCGCGGCTACGGCATGAGCCGGTACCGCTGGCCCATGCACTTTGGCTTGCTCAATAACGACTGCCTGTGGGTGATGGATGAAACGCAGTTGATGGGCCCGGGATTGAGCACGGCTTGCCAGCTTGAGTCTTTCAGAGCTTCCAATGCGTCGGGCTATGGTTCGTTTGGTGTGGCTGGCTCGGTGACGTGGTATATGTCTGCGACGAGCAATCTGGAGCATCTCAACACGCGGGAGTGGCGCGATGTCGTTCGTCCACCGGCGTTCGAGTTTGGGCTTACGCCCGAGGAAGAAGCCGAAACTTCCGGCCCCGTTCACCGACGCCGCTTTGCTGTGAAGCAACTCGAATTCAAACCGACTGAGAGTTCCGGGGATTCGGCCACTTCCAAGTCGCTCCTCACGGCGCTGCTCAATCGCCATGACGAAATGTTGACGGCCATCGGAGGCAATCCAGAGCTTCCCGCCCGAACTCTGATTATCTGCAACACGGTTGACCGAGCCGTGGCGGTTCACGCGCTGCTTGCGGCGGAAAAGCCGGAGGGCTGTGACCTGATGCTTTTGCATTCCCGCTTCCGTCCGCCGGAGCGCCGCCGGCAGATGGAACGTCTCAAAGCCACGAACCTTGCCACTTTTCCGAAGGGACAAATCGCCGTCGCAACGCAAGTCATCGAAGCTGGCGTTGACGTTTCGAGCGGGATTCTTTGCTCGGAAGTCGCGCCGCTCGCATCGTTGGTGCAGCGGCTCGGGCGACTAAACCGTGCCGGCGAATTCAATGAATCTGCTTGGAATCCGGTGGCAATGATTGTCGGGGTAGGTGTTGAAGCAGCACCGCCGCATGAAACAAAAGACGAGGCGAAGAAGCGCGAAGCCAAGAATGTCGGGCGCTGCCTGCCCTACGAACTGCAATCGTGCGAATCGGCATGGGAGTCGTTGCGAAAGTTGAAAGAACACAACGCTTCGCCCGCGAGCCTTGAGCAGATTCAGGCCGCCATCGCCGCCTCCATCCCGCGCTGCCCGTATTCGCTCCAGCGCCACGAACTGGCCGACTTCTTCGACACCGACGCCAACCTCTCGCTCGGCTTCACCGATGTCTCGCCATTCGTGCGCGGACTCGATGAGGACACCGACCTGCAAGTCCTCTGGCGTGAGCAGTGGCCGCAGGAAAACGGCTCAGAAGGCACGGGCAAACCAGCGTTCACTCCCGATTTTCAGCGCGACGAGTTGTGCTCCGTGCCCATCGGCAAGGCCAAGAACTCGCGTGATATTTTGAACCACGGCTGGATTTGGCGAGGAAAGGAAAGTGGCTGGCTGTCCGTGCGGGACGCGGGCATCGCCCCCGGCATGACCATCCTGCTGCCACGCGAAGCGGGCGGATACGACAATGCTGCCGGTTGGACCGGAAACAAAGACGACAAAAAGCACTCCTCGCACTACCAGCCGCGCGATGAACAGCCGGACGAGGAACAACTCTCCTGCCTCGCCAACGGCTGGCGCACCATCGCGGCCCACACCGCGGAAGTCGCCAGCGAACTCGACGCATTGTTGCACCACTTGCTCGCGGCAGCGGAAAACGAGCAGGAGCGCAACGCCCTCATCGTCGCCGTTCCGTGGCATGACATTGGAAAAAATCACCCCGGCTGGCAGCAGGCGGTTTTGAGCGCACTCGAAAAAGCCGGCCTCAGCGGGAAAGACGCGTTTCGGCCCTTCGCCAAATTCTCCCTCTCGGAAAGCCCTCAACTCCGCGACGAGCACGGCGACCTCCGTTTCTCCGGCTCCGAGTTGAAGCGCGAAATCCGCAAGCTCCGCCGCTCCTTCCGCCCCGGCATCGCCCACGAAGTCGCCTCCGCGCTCGCTTTCCGCCAAGCCGAGCAAAAGTGCCTCGGCCCTACGCGCGACACAGGCCTCGCCAGCCTGCTCGCCGAGTATGTCATCATGAGCCACCACGGGCGCGTTCGGAAGGTTCTCCGCGATGAAATCCCCCGCTTCCCCGACAGCGACCCGGACACCAACACCGTGCGCGGCGTCGCGTACGACAGCGCGATTCCTCCGGTCGAAATTGACGGCGAAAAACTCGGCTGCGAATCGCTGTCCACCGATTGCCGCCGGATGGGGCGCGATGCAAACGGACACGAGAGCTACACACGGGGCGTCCTCAGGCTGCTCGACCATTACGGCCCATTCCGGCTGGCTTTCATCGAGGCACTGTTTCGCGCCGCCGATATCCGCGCTTCCACTCTTGCCGCACAGGGTCCCTTGCGCGATAGTACTACGCATGAACTGGATGGACATCGTCCTCAAATGGCGAGCCCTGCCGCCGGAGCACAAGCAACAGCTCCGGTGGGATGCTATTCCTGCGGATGTGGTGCAGAGTATGGCTTTCGAGAGGGAACCAGTGGAGGAAACGACGATTCGCGAGCTACTCGACCGGATCGCGCCACCCGGTTCATCCAAACCACTCGCGGAGTCCTCAGCTACACGCAGCTAGCGCCACTTCTGGCCGAGCGGGTTGCCCGCCTCGAAACGCAGATCTATTCCGGCGTCTTCGCCAGCCGGCGATTGGACGATGCCGAGCTGCTCCTCAACTTGCACAGTGACCTCTGTGGGGATTTGGTGCCGGAGTGGGCCGGGCGATGGCGTGCTATCGCGGTTGCCGTCGGGCGACTGTCGCCGCCTCCGCCGCACCGGGTTCCAGTGCTCATGCGACAATATGGGCTCGACCTGCAGGCCCGCTGGCCAGATGCGGCCCAGTCGCTCTCCGAGTTAACGCTTGAGTTTCTTGCGTTCGCCGAGGGGCGCTTTCTGACTGTTCATCCGTTTCAGGATTTCAACGGACGCATCATCCGCGTTTTCCTGCTTGAACTCCTCCGCCGGTTGGACCTGCCTCGTGTCGAACTCGCTCCGCAGACCGAACCCGGTCGGGCCGAGTATTTCGCCGCCGTGGAAGCCGCTGATCAGAGCAACTGGAAGCCCCTTGTCAGCGTTTGGAAGGCGCGCTTGGCTCACAGCCGCATAATGCCATCCCCATGAACCCGCTCCACCTCAAAGGCTGCCGCCACGACATATTGGGCCACTACCTTAAGGCGATTGGTCTGCTTCGAGTGCTTGCCCGTTGCGCGGCGCCGGAACACCGCGACCCGGATGCGGAAGGATGGTGGGACTCGGACAAAGCCTGTTTTTGCCTTCGCTCGCCGAAATATCCGACACGGGAGAAGCTGGTGGAGTTTTTCGCGCTGCACTACCGTCCAACCCCTGTTTTCGCAGCGTGGAACAAGGAGCCAGGAAGCGGCCCAGATGAGAGCGGAATGCTGGGAGTGCGTGCCGATTGGGAGGTCGCCAATCGTTTTTCGGTGCAAGTTGTGAGTGCAGAGGACCGCAAGAAGCCAGCGAATCGAGCCAAGCTGGTTGCAGCCGAGGCGCTGGGGGCATACCGCGAAGCAGCAACTCCTGACGTCGGCGAAGCGGTGGATGCCATCGCCGCTCCGTTTCTGAAATCAAATACGGAGCATCCGCTGTTTCTTTCCAAAGGAATAGCCGGCCGCGCTCACCTGTGGCGAACGCATTGGGAATACCTCGCCTCATTTCAGAAGCTTCGCTCGGCCTACGAAAAGGCAGTCGAAAAAGTTACCACCCACAAAGGAACGGCAAAGCAGTTAACGAAGCTGAAAGAGAAAGCCAGTGAAGCACTCCGGCCGATTGCGGATTTGCTACCGTTCGAGAACGGATACACCCCTGCCGCGAAAGGCAAGGGCACGCCCTTCTTTCCTGATGCCATCAAGGCCTACAATATCGGCTCCGGTTGGGTAACGGAGAACTACCCGTTCAACGCCTTGGACTACGTTTTGGCCGTCGAAGGCGGTTTTGCTATGCGCGGAAGTGTCGGGCGGACGTTGGCAGCGAACTCACGACGGTTCGCGGCGTTCCCCTTCGTGTTCGATGCGGGCGAAGAAATGGTGGACGACGCCAACGAGGTGAAAGGCACTTCCAGCGCACTGTGGTTTCCACTTTGGGACAGGCCGGTGACATTCGCTGAGTTGTCAAGCTTCATCACCGACGCGCAGGCCCGGCTGCCGGGGAAGGAGGCGCGTTTCAGCGCGGAGTTCATGCGTGCGCTCCACAGTCAGGGCGTGGATGCCGGATTCACGGGCTGGCAGGAGTTTCGGTTCAAAATGAAAATCAGCCGTGTGCCGTGGATTACCACTGGCGCGTATGTCGAATCCGGCTTCCGCGAAGACGCGACCCGGCTCAACCGGGCGCTGCACCCGCTCGATGAAAGCCAGTTCCTTGACCAGTTTGAGATCAAGTGGAAGGGCGGCAAAGCCGACAGCAAAAGTCCGCATCCCGTGCGTGCCGCCATCAACGCTGCGATGGAAACCGCCATACGCGAGACGACTCCACGCCATTGTCTCGACCTGCTCAGCGCCGTGTTCCGCGCGTGCCGCCAGATGGCGATTTCCGAATCCTTCCGCGACACACTGCCGGGCAAACGCGCGCGGTTCTTTCGTGCCCTGCCGATGGAACAATGGAACGAACTGCTGAAAATCCTTGCTCACTGCGACTGCAAGAACTCACGCGAAGTAGCCGAGTTCCGCATCGCCCGCGCCATCGCCTCGATGACTGGTGGAATGAAGCAGTGGGACGGAAAGTTTTCCGATGTTCTCCCGCTGCTCGGCTCGTTGCTCCCGCTCAAGCTGGGGCCGGGCGGCTGGTATTTGCCGACGAAGGGCGAGCCTTCGCACCAAGCCGTCTGGACCGGCACCGACGTTTGCCACGACCTCGCCGCTGTGCTGGCGCGGCGCTACATGGACTCGCTCACAGACGACCGGCCCGCGCTGATTCCGGCTTCAGACAGTTTCGGTGCGCGACTCGGCGACGTGCTCTTGTTCCTCCGTCGGGAGTTGGACGACCATCTCATCGCCCGCTGGATTGAGGCATTGAGCCTCATCGGCTGGAAGTTCGCGAACGCGGACGACGCATTGGCTGACGGTGAGCCAGAGTCGCACGCCATCCCGCCCGAGTATGCCGCGCTGCGGACGCTCATCGAGCTGGAGTGCGAGCACCGGGAGAAAGGCGACACCAAGAAGCGCCGCAGCCAGCAGTCTATCGCGCTGCTCTGCCAGCGTTCCGCCTCCACGCTACCGCTGGCCGTGACGGAAGCCCTGCGCTGGATTGCCATTTGGGGCGTTCCGAATCCCTACGGAAAAAAAGCCGCGGCGGAAAAAGAGTGGCTGGCCGGGCGCGACATCATCAGCCCTTCCACCTTCTTGCCTTTCACCGATGCCACTCGCCTCGCCGCCGCCGTGTGCATCCCGCTGCATTAGCGCGATCGCAACTCCATCTTCCGCGCCGTCTCCCTCCCGCAAGCCGACTGAGACTTTTACTTCAATTAACAACACCGACACAAAAACTATGACCACCACCACACCAGCACCAGCCACCGCGCTTCTTGAGTTCGGAGGATTCACCATCCCGGTAGGCTGCCGCCGTATCTTCATCACTGCGGAATTGGAGCCAACCAACGGCGACCCGCGCATCCAGCCAACGGGCTTCCCGGACATCGGCCCGGTCCTCTACCCCGACCCGGCGGAGAAGGACGGACTCATCTGCCTCATCGAATCCGAAGCTTCGATGGCGAACTGGCTGGAGGCGGTTTGCTTGGCTGAAAAATACGTCGGCACTCTCAAGTCGGTGTTCGCTGGGTTACCCTACATCAGGCTCACGGACACAGGATTTGCGGATGGGGTTTTCAAGACAAGTTCGACCATAGACGGGCATCGCTTCGCATCGGAATACATAATGGGGGCAAAAGGTCGCCTGAGCGGAACGGGGCCGACGAGCAGCATGGGTGGATTCCAAGCACCGCCTGCTGCCAATGTGGAGATGGTTGAGTTTATCAAGACACGACTCGGGATGCCTGCGGGCGATACGTGCCCGGCCGCAAACGTCCCTGAGATTCATCGCGTAGCGATGGAATATGACCCGCTCTCGTTGCTTCATGGCTTCCAGATTTCGGTGAAAAACAAACTCACGTTTGTTGGCTTGCGCTCACCGCGCGCCATCACTGCGAGCGTCGTAGGATTGAACTGCGACCGAGTTGCTGTGCCGGGAATCCGCTTCGACCCCATCGGCACCGGCGACGCTGGCCAAGCGATTTTCCAGAAGGCGCGCATCACGGCGAAGAAGATTGAAGCCCGCTTCTCGATTGATGTCGGCCTGTTGACTTCACTCCGTCTCGACACGCCGGGTGCGGACGGAGCACCCGGCCAGCGTCAGGCTGCCCGCGAGAAACTGTTGATCGCCATCGCACTTTGGAAAGTCGCCGCTTTTCTCGATTTACTGAGTGTCGAGTTGAGCCTGCGGACTGAGTGCAAGCTGCGCCTCAAGCGCGACGACAAGGGGAATGCGATTCCTCCCAAGGCCGTGTGTGAAGGCGGAGCGAATCGAACAACGGGTGATTTCCCGTTTGCGGCAATATCTGCGGAGAACCTCGCTAATTCTATCTCTGCGGCACTGCCCGACACGGATGAAGAATGCAAAGCCCGCTCGCCCCGTACCCTGCAACTCGCATGACCACGATTCAACTCACCTTCCCATGGGGCCGCTACTACGCGCACCCGTGGGGAATCAACCCGACCCGGTTGCGGGAGCCGGAGTGGCCGCCAAGTCCTTGGCGGCTCCAGCGGGCGCTCGTGTCGGCCTGGTTCCGGGCACATCCGGGGCAGGTTCCAGACGCGCTTTGCATCGCGTTGATTGAATCGCTGAGCCGGGAGTTGCCGGAAATCGGAACGGGCAAAGTCAGCTTTGGCCACACCGTCCACTGGCAGCCGAACTACGGAGCCGCTGACAAGGAGGACAAAGCCGATGCCGCCTACAAAAACACGCGCCACGAAAACCACTTCGCCGCCGTCTCCGGTACCGTGTTCTTCCGCTGGCCGAATGTGGATCTCGCGCCCCAACTCCGCCGCACCCTTGAAACCCTGCTCGCGGAACTCACCTACTTTGGCCGAGCGGAATCGCTCTGCCACGCGGAGATTTGCGAAACGGAGCCGGCCTCGAACGACACCGGCTGGTGCCGTGCAACGGGCGGACGAAAAATCTCCGCCACCTGCCGCGACGTCTTTTGCCCAAACCCCGCCGACTTCCGCTTCACCGACTTATGGTCGCGTCGCACCACAGACCTCGCCCCGGATTCACCGGACGCCCCGCGGCACTTGGTGGACACGCTCCTTTCCTCCGAAATGAAGCCCGATGGTGCCGCATGGTTCTCTTACCAAATGCCCGATGGCTGGCCGCAAAACTGGGTCGTGCGAACACCCCGCACCGCGCGCCCTGCCAACAAGCCCGCTCCTTCCGCAGGACCGAAGGTAGCCCACTATCTCTGCTTTTCGCTGCAATGCCGTGTTCCTTTGCTACCAAAATTCATCGTGCCTCTCAGCGAGAGATTCCGCGCCGCAGCCAATCACCATCTTTGCAGGGTGCATGGAGAAGGCACTCCCAGCTTCGCTCTATTGGGCCATGTGAAAGACCGTCCCGCCGATGCCAAAGGCGACCACCAACACGCCTTTTTTCTCCCGATGAGTGCGCGAAACGATCCCGAGGGCTTTTTGAGCGAACTGCATGTGTGGTGCCCTTACGGCTTCACACAGGCAGAGGTCGAAATCCTCCTCCGCATCAACCGGCTCGATTGGGGTGGCGGGAAATATCCTGTGCGCCCGGTATTGACCGCGATGTCGAAGGAGCCGCCATCCGATGCGCCCTTTCCCACCGGCAAGACCGCGTCGTGTGTTTGGCGAAGCGCCAGCCCGTTCGTGCCGCCGCGCTATTTTTACCGAGGCAGCAGCAATAAGCTCACGCTCAAAGTGAAGGATCAACCGGAGTATCAATTGATCGAATGCCTCAAAGCCGCAGGAATCACGACTGCGGGAGAAATCCGCCGCCTATTTCTACCGGGCCGTAATCCGCACGACGGCCAGGCGCAGTGGGATATTGTGAGGGCGCCCGAGAGCGAAGACCTAATTCTAAATGGCACCGCAAGCGTTCCTGTGCATCGCCCCAGCAGCAGCGGAGGGCTAAGAAAAGAACGCCGCGTCGGCATGTTCTTCGAGATCGAATTCGTCGAACCCGTCGCGCTTCCAGTTCCCGCCTTCGGCCATTCCTGCCACTTCGGCCTCGGTCTGTTTGTGCCGGTGGATGGGATGAGCGGATGAACGAAAATCAAATATGAGCACTACGCCCTACAGCGCGCCGTTCGGCCCCGGCGATGACGACCCCCTCCAGAATTGGCTGGGGCGTCCGCATTTGCCGGTGTTGGTTTTGGACGAGGAACCTGGGGCGCAGATCATTCTGGCCATGCTTCATCGCGCGGCGGTCGCATTTACCTATTACGGCGGGAGCACGCCAGGAAAGTTGCGGACGGTGCGGCCGTCGGAGGTCTTTCGGCTGGAGGAAGACGGACCGGTGTATGTGCGCGCCTGGTGCGAAATCCGCCGGGCCGAGCGCACGTTCCGGCTGGACCGGGCGCGCCTGTCCGTAGTCGCTCAACACCGTCTCAGCGCACCTCGGCGCGCCAACCGCTCATGACCAATGAACCGCTTATTCCGCCTCACGGCGGTTATCGGAAGCTCAAGAGTTTTCAAGTGGCCCAATTGGTCTATGATTTAACCGTGCGATTCTGCGATCGCTACGTGGACCGACGCAGCCGCACGCACGACCAGATGGTTCAGGCGGCTCGCAGCGGGGTGCAAAACATTGCCGAAGCCAGCGAAGTGAGCGGGACTTCCAAAAAGATGGAGATCAAGCTCACCCAGGTAGCCCGGGCAAGCCTGGAGGAACTTCGGCTGGACTATGAGGACTACCTGCGGCACCGCAACTTACGAACCTGGGATTACTCTGACCCGCGTCGCCAAGGACTGATTGATCGGCGCTGCCGCTCGGTCGAAGAAGTGGCAGCCTGGGTCCATGAAATGCATCAGAGTGAACGCCGTGGACCGAGTGGACAAAAGCCTTCCGGAATTTCGTCCACAGGGTCCACTCGGTCCACCTACCCTGAAATAGCGGCCAATGCCGCACTAGCGCTGATCAATGTGGCTGGAGCTCTGCTGGACCGGCAAATTGCGGCCCAGGCCGCCGCCTTTGAGAATCAGGGTGGCTTTACCGAACGTCTCCACCGTGTGCGCTCGCGACAGCGCCGTGCCTTATGAACCCACTGCCAGCGGCCCGTCTTGAACCGTTTGTCCTTTGTGGTTGCGCGATCCACTCCATAATCTGATCCAACCTATATGATTTCATTCCACTCAGTTCTCCCGGAGCTCGCCGCACGCGAGGTCCGTTGCATCCATGTCGGCGGACCGTGCGAGAGCGGACCACAGCCCGGTCTTCCGACAGGTGAATACGCTTATGTGGAGTTTTATTGTCCGGACCTGAACTGCGATTGCCGACGCGTTTTTATTCAAGTCTTTGCCCGGGACCGTCAGGACCAGGTTTTGGCCAGCATCAATTACGGCTGGGAGAAGGAGGCGTTCTATCGGAAGAAAATGCCCTATGATTCGAAAGCTCCGCGGGAAATCGTCAGCGGTTCTCTGGACCCGTTGAATGCGCAATCGGAACACTGCGCAGCGCTGCTGGAGTTGTTCCAAAAGTTCGTGTTGGACGAACCTTACCGCCTGCGTTTGAAAAGGCATTATGAGTTGTTCCGGGAGGAAATCCGGCGCCAGCAACGGGCGGCCAAAGGCTAGTGTATACGCCGGCTGAAAGGTCAAAAGGCCTACTTGAGGCAAGAGGCGATAGGAACTAAATTATGGCAGCCACCGCCCCGGACCCGCAGCCCATCCCCGCCCGGATGTTGAACGAGTTCGTGTATTGTCCCCGGCTCTTTTATTACGAGTTTGTGGAGGGGGTGTTTGTGGAGAGCGCGGATACGTTGCGGGGTGGTGCCATCCATCAGCGGGTGGATTCCGGGAGCGGCGCGCTGCCAGCGGCGCCGAAAAAGAAGGGGAAAGCGGCGGATGCGAAACCGGCCAATGCGGAGTCCGCCAGCCCGGAGAGCGATGCGGGTCCAGCGCAGCCCGCGTCAGCGGGTGAAAGCAACGGGGAACCGGAAACGATCCACTCGCGTTCGGTGCAGATGGGTTCGGAGCGGCTGGGGGTGGCGGCCAAAATGGATTTGGTGGAAGCCCGCGCGGCAAGCGCAGGCACAGCGCAGGGGGATGACTTGTTTGCCGCGCTGGAGGTCTGCCCGGTGGATTACAAAGCCGGCGCACCGAAAGAGGGCGCGGAAAACGATGGCCGCGCGGGTCTGAACGAGCTTTGGGACACCGACAAAATGCAGCTTGGCTTGCAGGCGTTGATTCTCCGCGACAACGGCTACGCCTGCAACGAGGGCGTCATCTACTATCGCGCCACGAAGCAGCGGGTCCGCCTGCCGATCACACCGGAACTGGAAAGCTGGATTTGCGAGCGCATTGCGGATGCCCGGCGCGTTATCACCGGCCCGATTCCCGAACCGCTGGTGAGCTCGCCCAAATGTGTGCGATGCTCGCTCGCCCCGGTTTGTCTGCCGGATGAGACACGGATGTTGGGGAGGCAGATTGAAGCAGGCAGCAATCAGAGTGTCCAAGGCGGGCTCGAACCTGCGCCGCGGCGGCTGATCGCCGCCCGCGATGACACCCGCCCGCTCTACCTGAACACGCCTGGCTATCGCATCGGTTGCAGCGACGAGGTCCTGACGGTCAAAGACAAGGACCGGGTCATAGATGAGATTCGCATGCGAGATGTTTCGCACGTGGCTTTGTTTGGGAATATCCAGGTTTCGACCCAGGCCATCCAATCGTTGTGCGAGCAGGAAGTTCCGGTTACGTATTTCTCCATGGGCGGCTGGTTCTATGGGATCACCCGCGGGCACGGGCTCAAAAATGTCTTTTTGCGCATGGAACAATTCCGGCTGGCGTGCGACGAGAAAACCTGCCTGTCGTTGGCGCGGCAGTTCGTCCATGGGAAGATTCGCAATCATCGCACGCTGCTGATGCGAAATCACCTGGAGCCGCCCGAGCCGATCATTAACAAGCTCAAGCGCGCCTCCGAGGATGCCCTGGCAGCCAACTCCATTGCGGAGTTGCTCGGTATTGAAGGCGCAGCCGCCAGCCAATACTTCCAGCAGTTTAGTGGCATGGTGAAAGTGGAGGAGGATCTGCCGGGACTCCGCCCGCCAACCGAACATGAGACCACCAAACAACGGGCGTTTAATTTCAACTTCAATCATCGGAACCGGCGTCCCCCGACTGATCCCGTGAATGCCATGCTGTCGCTCGCCTACAGCTTGCTCTCCAAAGACTGTACGCTGGCGGCGCTGGCCGTGGGATTCGATCCGTACCTCGGATTCTATCATCAACCGCGTTTTGGCCGTCCGGCGTTGGGTCTGGATTTGATGGAAGAGTTTCGACCGCTCATTGCCGAATCCACGGTGTTGAACTGCATTAACAATCGCGTCATTACGGACAAGGACTTCGTGAAAGCCGGCGAGGCGGTGAACCTATCCGCGCCAGGACGAAAACGGTTTTTCCAAACGTATGAACAACGCATGAGTTCGTTGATCACCCATCCGCTATTCGATTACAAAGTCAGTTATCGCCGGGCGCTGGAGTTGCAAGCCCGGCTGCTGGCCAAAACGCTGACGGCTGAAATCGCCGAATACGTCCCGTTGATGACTCGCTGACTTATGCGCACGACGTACCTGGTTTGCTACGATATCGCGAACGATAAACGGCTGCGGAAGGTGTTTAAGACGTGCGGCAATTTTGGCGATCATCTGCAATTCTCTGTCTTTGAGTGCGATTTGAATTCGTCGGAAAAGATTGAATTGGAATCCGCTTTGAGCGACATAATAAACCACGACGAGGACCAGGTGATTTTCGTCGATCTAGGGCCGGCCGAAGGTCGCGGTGACCGAGTGATTACCGCGGTGGGTCTGCCCTATGTGAAGCTCGATGCGCCCTGTTACGTAGTTTGAGCGGTAGAAGCTCTTTGACATCCGATGCGAGTGGTGAGGTGATGCTCAATCCCCCGCCGGCGCTCGCATGGCGTAAAAGCTTCAGGATAAACGCATAGCACAAGATAGTCAGTAATCATGGATGCAAGTCCCTTCAAGATCAGGCCGCTGGTCGCAAATGTAGAATTGCGTCCTTGCGCCAGAAAGAGTAACAGAAGGTACCTCTCCGCGCTCACGTGAGCGCGGCCCCGTTGAAGC
>JBBQYD010000046.1:0-17713 GCA_038209025.1 Verrucomicrobiota bacterium
GCATTTGGGCCTATTGGTTGCGTCATATTGATGGTTTACACAACGGCTAGGAAACCCCATATTAATACTCATGAATTCCATGCGGGTATCCCTTCGTTCCGCCTCTCGCCGGGGTTTTACGTTGATTGAGCTGCTGGTTGTCATCGCCATCATCGCCATTCTGGCGGCCATGCTGTTGCCGGCCTTGAGCAGGGCCAAGGAAAGGTCGAAGCGCGTCGCGTGCATGAGCAACTTGAAGCAGGTTGGGTTGGCAACCATGGCTTACGCGAGTGACAGCGCGGACAAGGTCGTCCCGGCCGGAAGCAACGTTTTACCGCTGCAGTTCAATGCGAGCGACGCGACCATCCAAACGTGGCAACAAGTGGGTTTGAGTGTGACCCAGACGAACTCGAGGAGCGTCTGGGGATGTCCGAACCGCCCTGAGTTTCCGGCCTACGATCCAGGCTATCAACAGTTTTTGATCGGATACCAATACTACGGGGGCATCACGAATTGGAAGAACACCCTGGGCAGTTTTCCCTCCGCGAGCCCGGTTAAGACAACAACTTCAAAACCGACTTGGCTACTGGCAGCCGATGTCGTTGCCAAACCTGATGGCATCAACTGGAGCTTCCCCACCAGCCCGGGCAGCGGTTGGTCCACGCTGCCTGCGCACAAGAATCCCGGGTCAACTCGTCCCGACGGCGGCAACGAGGTTTTCATTGATGGTTCGGCGCGTTGGGTAAAGGTTCGTGAACTGCTCTTTGTCCACTCCTGGAACCTGACGCGAGAGCTTTACATTCACCAGGAAGACCTGGGGGTGTTGGAGCCACGGCGTTCGGAATTGAAGCGGGCTCAGTAAGCGTATCTGCTGGTTCATCGCGTGCTGGTCCATGCCGGCCGCCCGCAACATCGCGATCCACATCGGCTTGTCCACGCAGCGAGGGCGCTTGCCGGAGGCGACACTGCGCAGCATCCCGCCGAGCAGACGCTGTTGATTCTTTAGCCCGACGATGGTCTCGGACGTTTCCCGCATGCGCTTCTCCAGCAGTTTGGTGCCAGGTTTGCCGCCAGAAGAGAGCACGGAACGGTTTCTCTCAGGCTCAAACCAGCCTCACGAAAATGTCCAATTCGTTTCAAACGGTCGGCCTCTTTGTCCGTATAAACGCGGTACCCAGACCCGGTCCTGCCGGACGCCTTGAGCAAGCCCAGCCTGTCGTAGTAAAGCAGCGTGCTGCGGGAGAGGGTGCAGGTGCGGGCGAGTTGCGAGATCGAATATGTCTTCATCGTTGTCCGATGGCATGGTGGCGCAGTGCGCGCCACCATGCCACTGATGATTACCTGCTCTTGGACCGGATTCGATCAATTTCGTCCGGTTTGAGGCCGAGCCATTCCAGGAATCTCTGGTGATCGGCTGGGTGGCGCGTCTCGAACAGTTTATGCCATTTTTCCATTTGCGCCTGTTCCAGGCCGGTTTCGCGGAACAGGGCAACCCAATCACTTGCGGTCATTTGGTTTCTCATATTGTCCATTGCTTCACGGTTAACTGCGTTTGTTTCTTGTTTGTCAGGGCCATGACGGAGATGACTCTAAACTGTGAAGCGATAGGCGGGTCAACCATGCGCCTCGCTTTTTTTCCAGCGCGGATGGATACGTGACGAAGAGGTGGCTGTCTGCACGGAACTGACGCTGCGGCACCCGACTCGCCAGTATCAAGCCCAACATGGTGTTCATCCAGGCGGACGACCAGCGCCCGGATGAACTGCGAACCACAGGCAATCTGCTGATAACAATCGCGCGCTCTGACGTGCTGGCGGGCGCGTGGGGGGATGTCCGAGAATATGTTTGCGCCACGTCGGCGCCAGCCCGGAACCCGCACGGGTGCCGTTTCCGGGTGGCCGGCGGAGGAACACATCCCAACCCGGCGAAGCCGGAATCAAAAGAGGAAGACGAAGAGTGGCGAAGTCCAGTCTGAAAATAATCATTGAAAACCTGTTCGTTGTTTGGCAGAGAGGTACTAAGAAGAACCGACATGAAGCCAAAAACTGTTCCAGTCTGGCTGGCGCCAGCATTGATCCTGTTCACCACAGCTTTTCCCTTCATGGCGGGCCACGGTGCTCCGCCACCGCCGGTGAGTGAGGCCCGTGTCAAAGAATTGCAGAGCCTTCGCTTTGGCATGTTCATCTGCTGGAGCTTCAGCACCTTCTCCGGCAAGGAATGGACGCCGGGCGTCACCAATCTCGACCTCTTCGCCGCGAAGGATTGTGACACCGACCAGTGGGCGAAAACCGCGAAGGACGCCGGCATGGGCTACATTCTTTTCCTCACGAAACATCACGATGGCTTTTGCCTCTGGGACACCAAGACGACCGACCGGAAGGTGACCAAGGCGAAGCTGGGCCGCGACGTTCTCGCCGAGGTGAAGAAGTCCTGTGACAAATACGGCCTCAAGCTGGCGCTCTATTTTTCCGAGGGCGAATGGGCCTGGCCGGATTTTCCGGACGGACGGAAGCGCCGTGCCAATGGCGGCTGCAATCCCGAACTAAAAAAGGCACAGCTCGCGGAACTACTCACGCAATACGGCCCGATTGAATACATCTGGTTCGACTACGCGGTTGGCGATGGTGGTTTGAGCCATGCGGACACGGTGGCGTTTGTGAAGTCATTGCAGCCGGACTGCTTCAGCGGATTCAACAACGGCGACCAAGGTGAAGCGGACATCCGGTTGGGCGAGGAGGGCCGGCCAGGGGCGCTCGACGATCAAGCAGCGGCCGGAAAGCACATGGATCATGGTGCGGCGCAAAGTTACCGGCTTGCTGAATTCACCTATCCGATCCTGCCCCAGCACCAGGGCGGCGCGATGTGGTTCTACTCCTTGCCCAAGCACGACGGTCTTTGCCTGCCAGCGGAAAAAATCTATGCCGATTACCTCGGCGCGGTGAAATTCGGAAACCTCTTCTCGGTTGACGTTGGCCCGGATTACATCGGCAGGCTGCGCGAGATCGACGTGCAGACGCTGCGGAAAGTCGGGCAATACATCCGCGGTGAACGCAAGGTTCCCGACGCGCAAACCACGCTCGATGCCAAGCGGCGTCTGGAAAAGCTCGGCAGTGGCATGGAAGTGATTGTGGCCACGAACGGCATTGAAGCCGAAGGGCATCATTTCACTTATCCGGATGTATTTGGTTCGCTCCGCTTCATCATGAAGCACGCCGCCGTTCTGCCGGGGGGCAGGGAGTATTTTCAAGTGCGCGGTGGGTTGAGCAACTCCCGGGTGAAGTTTGAGAAAGAGAAGGCCGGACGCGTTGCGTTTCTCGGCGGCTCCATCACCTTCCGCATCCATGCCGGACAGTTCACCCGGGCCGGCGATTTCAAGAACCTGCACCCGTCGCCGTTCGGCCAGCAACTTTACGCCAGCAGCATCGCGCGCCTGTTGGAGGCCGCGTTCGTGCAAACGGTCCCGCCGGCCAGCAAACATCCACTGCCGGCATCGCCGCTGAACTCGCACAGTTGCTTTCATGGCCGATTCGGCGCGCTCGAAATGGCGAGGTTTTATCGGGATAAGGGTGTGTTTCTGGCCTGCCACTGGTCCGGCAAATTGGTGGATTTTGCGCGATAAGGAAAGGCATGACACAACTCGACTGGAGCATCATCGTCGTTTACCTGCTGGCCGTTGTCGGCCTTGGGGTCGCCGCAGGCTTCATGCGGCGCAAAGGTCAAACTGGCGGCGAAGGCGGACACTACTTTCTCGCCGGCAATACGCTCAAGTGGCCGGTCATCGGCCTCGCCATGTTCGCGGCGAACATCTCCACCGTCCATCTCGTCAGCCTCGCGGAAGCGGCTTACAAATACGGTTTGGTTTTCGGCAACTTCGAGTGGATGGCGGGGTTTACGCTCATCCTGCTTTCCCTGTTCTTCGCGCCGCTTTATCTGCGCTCGAAGGTTGCCACGCTGCCGGACTTTCTCGAACGCCGCTTCAACCGCGGTTGTCGCGACGTGCTCTCGGTCGTCTCGCTATTCTCCGCCATCGTCATTCACATGGGTGTGGCGCTTTACACGGCGGCGTGGGTGTTGCGAGGCATTCTCGGCCTCGCGCCGGGTGCGACACTTTTCGGCGTGGATGCGCTGATGGTGTTCATCATCGTGTTGGGATTGACGACCGGCGTTTACACCATGCTGGGCGGCTTGCTCGCCGTGGTTTGGACGGAAAGCGTGCAAACGGTGTTGCTGCTCGTGGGCGCGGTGGTCATCACGGTCGTCGCTTATTTGAAAATCGGCGGCTGGTCGGAACTAGCCCACACGCTCGCGACGCATCCGCACCCGCTCGCCGGCGTGGCCGACAGCAAGGTCACCTGGGGCACTGGCAATTTCCTGCACCTGGTCCGCCCGGCGACCGATCCCTCGGGGCTGGCGTGGTATTCAATTCTGCTGGGTTATCCCGTGCTGGGCATCTGGTATTGGTGCTGCGACCAGACCATTGTCCAGCGCGTGCTCGCGGCGAAGGACGAAAAACACGCCCGCCTCGGCCCGCTGTTCTGCGCGTTCCTGAAAATCTGGCCGGTATTTTTCTTCGTGCTGCCCGGCGTCATCTGCGTGGCGTTGGTGCAGAAAGGCGCTTTCGACGGGGCAGCGCCCGCGACTTCGGCGGACACCTACACGTTTCTCATCACCCACTTGTTGCCCGTTGGTTTGAAGGGCCTCGTCGCCGCCGCGATGCTGGCTGCGGCAATGCAAACTTGCTCGGCGGCACTTAACTCCACGGCCACGCTCGTGGCTTACGATTTGTTCAAGCGCCACCAACCCGGCATCGCCGATCACAAGCTGGTGCTCATTGGCAAGTGGACCACGGTTATCGGCACGATCCTGGCCATCGTGGCATCGCCCTTGTTCGGTCATTACACGACGATCTTTGAGGGCATCAACAAGCTCATCAGCTACGTCGCGCCGCCCATCACCACCGTGTTTCTGCTGGGCGTGTTCTGGAAACGCCCGTCGGGCACCGCCGCACTGATCACCCTGGTCGGGGGCATGGCGCTGGGCTTCGTGACGTTCTATCTCGACTGGAACAACATCTATCGTGGTGACTTTATGCTGATCGCGTTCCTGCTGTTCGTCGCGTGTGTGGTCATTATGGTTGCGACAACGTTCCTGTTCCCCGCGCCGTTGAAGGACGAAGCCCGGCCGCTGGTCTGGGAAAATTGGACCGAGCCGCTCCACGCGAAGTGTGGCTCCGGTCTGTCGGATTACCGCGTCATGTCAGCAGTGATTTTTATCACCTTCGCCGCACTTTATTGGATTTTCCGTTGAACTATAACCACTCAAGCCCATGAAAACATTGTTCTGCCTGTTATTCGCCGCGTTGTTGGTCGGTTGCGCCACCCAGAAAGCGCCGCAACGTTACGTCTGGGTCACCGGCCTCAAACCTGAGAAGGCCGCATACTACGAAGAACTACACGCCAACCCGTGGCCGAACGTGAACAAGATGATCAAGGAATGCCACATCCAGAACTTCTCGATTCACGAGCGCGAGATCAACGGCCAGCTCTACCTGTTCGCCTATCTTGAATACACCGGCAAAAATTTCGATGCTGACCTGAAGCGCATGGCTGCCGACGCTGAGACCGTGCGTTGGTGGAAGGAAACCGACCCGTGCCAATCGCCGTTGCCGGACGCCGCGGCCAAAGGCAAAATATGGAGCGAGACCAAGGAAGTGTATTTCCTCAAATGACCGGGATTGAATTCCGTGCAGACTGCACATGAAAGCTTTTCTCTTTCAAATTCTGGGCGCCGCATCCTGACAATGGCCTGCGCAATGCAAAGGCCGAGTGGCGCCCGCCACACCCGGTCACTTATGCGCCCATGCTGGCCTGGCCGCCGCGGGTACGGGCGCTCTTGAAGGCGACGTAGAGTTGGCGGGGTAAACAGCCCGTTAAAGCGCGCCGTGGAAAGGCGCAGAGCCGTGGGGGCAGCCTGGTGTCACGCGGCACAATACACCGTGAAGTGAAGGGTGTGGGAGCGGCTTAAACGAACTTCATACGCTCTCGAGGATGGCCGAAGCCCGCCCACCAGGGGTTCAAACTGAAAGTGGCATGGCGCGCCGATGGAGCCGGGTCACATAGACGGTGCGCAGCACAAAGGCAGGGTCGGGATTATTGGCTGTATTACCTAATCCGGCTTTAAGGGCCTGTAGTCCCAGTCGTTCCGCCCGAGGGACTGCTTGTCTGACCCTGTCGATACGGAGGGGATTAGATGACGCCAGTCCTGCTTCCGCCAGGGCGAGGAGCGCATCGTCCACCTCCTCCAGGACCTGGCTAAGCGCAGGGCTGAAAGCCGCGACTGACTCGGATTCTTCTGCCGCTTCAAAGCTCTCCTCGTCTTCGCTTTCACCTTGGCTTGGCTTCCCGGGTTTCGTTGTGACGTTGTCCAAACAAAGGTGAATAACGTCCCCATTTGGCCTGTGAAGTGAATACGGGTGCAGCGACAAGCCTTGCGCTGTGCGCTCAACGCGTCCAATGAGGAGAGACCCTTCGACAGAGGCTGCTGGAACGGACTCCAGGAACTTGATGGCCGCTTCGGTAAATTCATCGAAGGCGATTTCCAGGAGTAGGGCGCATTCTCGAACATCGGCTAAAACCCAGGTGAACACCTGAGTGACCGCATCAAAGCCGCGCTCACCCCAAGCCGACGGTTTTACCGCGACAACTGACTCCAATGGGTTGGCTTCTTTCAACCCAATGAGTGTTTGGGCGTTCGAACCTTCAAAGACTTGCGTCCAGTCCTCAAAGACGGAGAGGTTCTGCGAAAAAAGATTGGCCGACCCAGTCACCAAAACGCGGCTCTTGCTCGAACCTGAAAGCCGTTGGTTAGGGTTTCGGCGCGCGTTCATCAAGCGAAAGCTGCTGCGCGCGAGCTGGCGTGGAGATTCTGCGCCTTCCCACGGCCCGGGCTGCGTAAAGCGGGCTACCGGTTTGAAATCCGCGAGTTGGTGGCGGGGCCTCGACTCGGTCCATGAATTCCAACGTTTGCCGGATGAATCCCAGAACAACACTGTCAGCCCTTCATAACCAGATGCGGTCCGCCAGGGCCAAGCCGCGGCTCCCACCAAGTCGAGATGGCCCACTTCGTCATAACGTGTGCGATGCAATCCCACCAGATCGGCACGCGGGTTGTCGCCCCCACGTTGTAACGCTGAGCACAAGGCATGCGCCTGCGCCATCCGGTCCAACATTCGGCCGAGGTCACTTCGAGCGTCACGAGCCAGGACGATCGCGGCTTCGTCGCCGATGCCGCGCAGTAAGAGAGCCAGGCGAGGCAGGTTCACACCGAGGGCGGAAACCGCCAACGTCGCCCATCGCTGTTGGTTGGACGTTGAAATCCGGGAGAGGCCGTTGTTGAGCGTCTCGGTGAGCAACAGTTGGCATGAGTCGAGCACCTCTGAACGGCTGCGTGGCGCGCCTTCCGAGGCCTCCAGTGGGGCAGCTTCGGCCGGCATGTTCCATTCTTTGCCCTGCCCGCGCTGGAATCCAATCACCGCCGCGACGATGAATTGACGACCGTCACCCTTGCCGCCCGAAACAATCATCCCATCCAGCCCCCCGCCGGGAATGAAGTGTACCTCCAGATTCATGAAAGGGAAACGGATCCGGATGGCTGGCTCCGGGATAATTTCCGGAGGGAACTGGCTGACCAACTTGAGCCCGGCCCTGAACGAGGCCTTGCCGGCCCATTTTTCGATCTGTTCCGGAGTGATGCTCATCAGTTCCACGCTTGGAGATATCGCGACATCAGCGCCGGTAGTATCGGGCGATTTTTCCGGGACCGTTCCCGGAGCCTTCTGCTGCAGGAATAGCACTGCAGTCAGGATATGCTGGCAGACGCCGGCCGCTGGACAGGAGCAGCCTGCCGTCGCCGGACCCGACTCCGGCAGGGTAACTTCGAAGTCTCCGACGCGAACACAAAGCTTCGAGTCGGTTTCACCTGCAATGCACGTTCCAACCCCCCGCTCGTGGTCCTTCTGAGCCCGGCGGAGCAGTCCTTTGCTGGCGAGCGCTTCGAGGGCTGCGGCACTCAGTGACGCGGCCAGGCGCCGGAGTTTGGTTTCGAGCGCGCTCATTTAGATTTAATGACTTTGGCCAGCCATTCGGCAAAGTGCTTCGGCGTGAGCGCCGCGATTTCCATCCCGGTTTCGGCCAGTTGCTCGGCCATGTGATGGTCGTAAATCGGCGTGGCAGACTGGTCGAGCGAAGCCAGTCCCAACAATTTCACCCCGGCTTCACGTAAGCGTCGGCATGCGCCCAACATGACACCTGGGGACGCGCCCTCGCAAAAGTCGCTCACCAGCGCGAGCACGGTGCGGTGCGGATTCTCAACCAGCGTCTCGCAGTAATTGAGCGCCTGACCAATATTGGTCCCTCCGCCCAGTTGCACACTCATGAGCACCTCGACCGGGTCATCCACGTGTTCGCTTAGATCCACGACGTTTGTATCAAACACCACCAACTTCACACGAATGAGCGGGAGGCCCGCCAGAATGCCAGCCATAACCGCGCTGTGAATGACGGAGTCGGCCATGCTGCCGCTCTGGTCCACGCAGAGAATGACTTGCCACGGCAGCAGCCGCGTATTGCGGGCGAAGAAGCGCGGGTCTTGCAGCACGAGCCGCCGGTGCTTGGAGTCGTAAAACCTAAGATTGCGGCGGATCGTGCCACGCCAGTCGAAATTCTGGGCTGCCTTTTGGGGACTGTGGCGAAACCGGTTCAGCCGCCCCGATAGCGCCCGCCGAACCTCTGCCTCCAATTTGCGCTTAATCTCTTCAACCACCTGCCGGACGATGCGGCGCACCGCCTGCAGCACGTCGCCCTGGAGGTGCCCCCGGAAAGTGAGGAGCGTTTTGAGGAGATCGATGTTGGGCTCGAGCTTCTCGAGCGTTTCCTTGTCGGTGATCAATTCCGTAAGGCCGTAACGATCCAAGGCGTGTTTCTCGATGACTTCGACAACGTCGCGGGGAAAAAGGTCGCGCACCTCGCCAAGCCAGGTGGGAACGTTGAGTTGCGAGGGATCCAGCGACCCGGTTGGCTGCCGGTCGCGCACACCCCGGCCCTTGTATTCGCGCGAGTAGAGAAAATCCAAGGCAGCCTCCATACGGGCTTCACGGCCGGAAAGCCGCGCAGGCAACTGCTTTTCGGCGAAGCGGCCCAGCACGAGTCGCCACCGTGCGAGAGTGTTCATACTGGGGCCTCCTGTTTGGGAGGAGTGGGAAGCGCGGGTTCAATCCAAGAGCCGAGTCCGTCCTCGTCCAGCGCCTTCTTGACTGCGCCGTTTATGCGAGCGGCAGCGAGGGCTTCTGCCTCGCTGACTTCCGGCCGATGGAGAGAACCGAGCTTTTCCCCTCCGTGCAAGCCGGCCACAACAGTTGCGACCTGGTCGGCTTCACGCGGCGTAAGGTCGGCGAACGCCATGCGAAGGTGGGGGACTCGTTGAATGAATTCCTCTTCGCTCCAGGCCGCCAGAAGTTTCTCTACCTCTTCGACCAGAGCGGGTTGCCGCCAGGCCAGTTCCCGGCAAGACCGTAACAACCCGATCAGGAACGCGGTCTCATCTCCTGCCTGCGCCGAAGCGGCGTTGAGCGAGCCGGTCAGGAGTTTAAATAATTCCTGTTCTGGAAGGCGCGCATCTCCATACAGCAAGCCAGCGATTCCGCCTGTCAACAGCGCCGGGCACTTTGGTTGGAGGAATACTTTCGCCAGCGGCTCGTAAAACAGGGCCTGGTCCAGCGCTTGGTCTCCCGCGGCGCTTGAACGAAGCAGGTCACGGATGGCAAGCAAGGAGCCAAGAGTCTCGTTCGCGGCCTCGGCTGGAGTGTCGGCGAGACTATGGAGCAGATAGCAAGCCCGCTCGAAGGCAGCCCGGATCAACACAGGGATCCCCGTCAAACGGTGTGCTTCAAGCGGTTCACGAGACTCCCAAAGCAATACGAGCTGGTTCAGGGCGGCAGTCAGAGATGTTAGCGATGGATCTTCTTCAACCTCGGCTCCGATGAGTGTCAGCAGGCGAGTCGTATGGCGATGCAACCCCATGCGGCACGCGTGGACCAGCATCCCGACTGCCTCGGCGGCGCACCGGCCACGACCGGTGGTTTCCAGGTCTGTAATCGCCCAGGCGAGTCGATTGGCCGCCGCTTCCTCCACGGTCGCGCCATAGATACCGGCCTCGACCAAGCGGCTTTCCGTTCGAGGGGTCCACTGGTAACTCCAGTGTTCAAACAACCGTTCCAGGCCAACGCCCTTCACAAAATCCGGTCCCGCAGCCATGGCAGCGAAAGGGACTTCGAGAAACGTCAGGCTATGGAAGAATCGGCTGCTCTGGCGATGTGGGGCTTTTCGATACAGATCGAGTGAGGTCTTTCGCCGAACCGAATCGTTAATGTTCAGCCGCAGCTTCCGCGCCGTGTCCCGAAAATCGGCGACCAAGGGCGGCACACCCGCCTCGGGAGGCACTTCGCCGATACTCGTTCCTCCCAGCGCATGACGAGCGAGGCCAAGAACGATTTCCCCTTCGGCGTCCATTGAGCCCTTCACGAAACAACTTCGGATGCCATCCAGGAGGTCTTCTCGTGTGGGTCCGGGGTGGCCACGCAGCATGGCGAGGCGTCTGGTTTGTTCCAGCGCGGCAATTTCATCGGCGGGCGAGAGGGCCACGGCTAATTTCTTCCGCCGCGTGAGTTGGCCCAAATCGACCAGGATTCTGGCGGCGAGATCTCCAAAAGCAGTGGGCGGATGGTCTCGCCTAACCGTGTGCCAGACTTGGTCGTAATAATACGGTGAGGGCATTCCGGCCGCATAGCCGTTTAAGGCGTCGAGTTGCTCGAACCCGTAACGGATAAGGCAATCCAGCGTTTCCTCCTTTTTCCGTTTGGCTGTCGATACGGGGGCGGACTTACCACTGACCAACCGGGGCAACACCACGGTATGGAAACCACCGGTGACCACGACAATCGGTTTGGTGCCCTTCGATAATTCCTCCCGGATGGCTCCAGCCATGGCCGCCTCACGCGCCAGCGTTCCATCAGCTTCGAGTTCCTCCGCAGTCGCATCCGCGCGGGCAAAATGACACCACCCGGCCACGTCGCGGATGAATTTCTCACAGGCCGATGCACCGGACGATGAAGCCATGCCCGCGCGCGTTTCGAAAAGATGGTCCCAAAGATCATTGTGGTCACGGCAGCCTGCCCGGCGGGCGAGCGACTGGAGATACCGGCTGCGTTTGAAATGCCGCTCCGCCAGCAGCGACTCAACTCGTGGAGCGCCGGATTCTTTCACGGCCTGTCGCTCGGCGTGGATTTGGTCGGGATAGTCGAGGTCCACGAACCGGAGTGACGCGCCGAGTTCGGATCCCACCCGCAGGGCCACGAGCTCCGGCGAATAATCACAAAACGGATAATAGGCCGCATGGCGAGGCGGACCAAGCAGCGCAGGGGCTCTCCCGGAAGCCTGTTCGGGTAGCGGTTCTTCTTTGACAAAGCTCGTATAAACCGCAAATGGCGCTTTCGTGCCGGGATGGAGCACCAGGGGAATCAGCGAGGTGAAAGCGGCCGGGCCTTCGATCAGGATCGCTTGGGGCTTGCGCTGCCGGAGGAGCCACTCCAGGTGGAGTGCGCATGCAGGACTGTGGTGTCGTATGGGAAAATAAACGATCTCCGGCGTGAACAGACTCCCAAGCACCGACTCCAGGCCCGCATTTCGGACTTGGGACTTCGGATGGTGGTCCTCCGCCGGGAGTTCGGCCTTCGAATTTGGGCCCTCGGATTTCATCTCATCCGCGCAGCCACTTCTTTGCTTCGTAGAACTGCTGCCATGTCTTGCTGCCTTTGCCACGCGCCTTCACCACCACGTCGAAGTAGTGTTTCAGTTTTTTCAGATCGTCCGGATTATCCTTGAGCACCGTGCCCAGAAGTTGACGGGCGACGTGGCCGCTCTCCAGCCGCCCATTGCCAAAATAGGCGGCATCCAGCGCCGCTGAATGGCTCACCGCGACGGCTTCCGCGGTGGACATAACCGTGGAGGGTTTCTCCACCGCCGTGCCTTCATCTGTGCGTCCGTGGCGAAGGTCGTTGAAGGTCGTAACCAGCAACTCGAGCACATCGTTGGGACACTCGACGTTCACCGCCGACTCGCGCAGCAAGGTTTCGGTCTGCTCTTTAACGAGCCGAAGTTCCATCCCCTTGTCAGCGAGCGGAGCAACGGTCTCGAAATTGAAACGGCGCTTCAGCGCGCTGGACATCTCATGCACACCGCGATCACGGAGGTTCGCGGTCGCGATGATGTTGAAGCCTCTTTCGGCAAAGCGCACCGCATCCGACCCCGGCAGTTCGGGAACCTGGATGCACTTGTCCGAAAGAAGGCTCACGAGCGTGTCCTGAATCTCCGGCTGACAACGAGTAATTTCTTCGAACCTAACCAGCGCCCCGGATTTCATTCCGCTGTATAGCGGTGAAGGGACCAGCGCCCGCAGTGTTGGTCCTTCAGCCAGCAGTATCGCGTAATTCCAGGAATACTTGATCTGGTCATCGGTGGTGCCTGCCGTACCCTGGATTGTCAGCAGCGAGTTGCCGGAGATTGCGGCAGATAATAGTTCGGACAGCATTGATTTCGCCGTTCCTGGCTCTCCTACCAGGAGCAACCCTCGGTTCCCAAGCAAGGTGACGATGCAACGCTCAACTAAAGCATCGTCGCCGTAGAACTTCTGGGTAATGGTCGTTTTCTTCTTGGCTCCCTGACAGGTCTGCGTGATCGGCGCGTCCGAGCCCACGATGAACTGACGCACTGCTCGCGGGGAGAGGTTCCAACCGGGAGGCCGAGGGTTGGGGTCGGCCGACCCCAGCGCGGCCAGTTCCTCAGCATAGGTCATTTCAGCGGGTGGGCGAACCATGCGCACCGGCGTGTTCGGCGTTTCGGTCTTGCTCATGTTTTCTTGATTAAGTCACACCTGTGTTTTCTTTTCCCAGTCCGGATCGAAGCCGGAACCTTCGGCCGCGATTTGACGGATGTCGTTCCAACACTCGCTGAGCACCTCCTCCAACCCTGCTTTATTTTCAACTGGTGTCCCACCGGTCAGCTTTTTGGGCCAGTCAAGCATTCGCGGCCTCCGTCAGTTGCGGTGTTGATTTGGCAGAGATCCTGTTCAGATCCGCCATGGATTCAGAAAAAGCTATGGCCGGCACCTCGCCATAGCTGATCAGCCGCGGGTCATTGGCGTCGCTCGGCTCGTCGTAGATGTAGCTTCCGATCTGGACGCTTCCGTGCTTCACAAAGAAGTTTGTGCCGAGCTTTATATCGGAATACATGTCGATGCCGACATACATCCCCTCGGTTTCCACAAAAACGTCCACCCCGGCGCCGGGGAAGGTTTTCACGTAATAATTGATGCAACCGGCATCGCACACCGAACCGCGCGTCCAGCCAAGGCGTTCAGCACGCCCTTTGAACGTCATGGCATTGAGCTCCGTTTCGGCGACTTCGTTGCCGAATTTGGTCTTCGCTTGTTCTGGCTTCGCGGTCACGACCGACCGTTCGAGTTGGGCAAACGGCGGGATTACATCATAGTCGGCAAGGTGCTTGAGCCAGCCCTGGCGGGCTTCAACTGGGAGTTCAAGCGGATGCACGACCCCGACCATGCAATCACGCGGGAGCCCCAAGGCTTCATCTGCCGCGTCGGTTAGCGTGTGATCCTCAAGTGCCCTGAAGGTGCAGATCAGCTTCCCAGCCGGCGCATAAGCGCCCCAAACAAGGCGTTCGACGAAGGGCAGCAGCAGAGGGTGCTCAAGGTAAAGTTCCTCCCAGCGCGCAGCCGGCCAACGGAACTGGCGGACCATCAGAGTCTCCATGCGGAGCAGTTGCGATTTCACTGCTTCCTTCAGACCAGCAGAGATATTCTTAAATTCCGCCTTCAATTGGGCTGGGGCACTGTCCGATAGTTTGGCGATCTTCTTGTTGGTGGCAGGCTCGCGGAACGTGAGTTTGAAGTCCGGGCCGATTCGGACCTCGAGCTTCGATTTGCCGGTATCGACCACGCGGGGTTGCCTGGGCTGGAACCCCAGCCAGGGCACGACCAGGTCGCCGAGTTCCTCAACAGTCAACCCGCGAGCACGGGCTGCCTCGGCGAATGCCTCACTCGCGGCCTTGCCGATATTCTTGTTTTTCGATCGATAGCGAATCGCCATGGCGTCCACAGCGAGTAGCGCCGAATCGGTTCCCAACAGCGCCAGGGCCTGCACAGCGTATTCTGCAAGTTTGCCTCTCATGCCGTCAGCCCAGTCTTTGATTTGATGGGCGAACACCGGCACCAACCGGTCGTCGCCAACAAGCGCGGCAAAGGCCATGGCCCATCGATCATCGGCCTCCGCTTTGGAGCCGAAGAAGGCTCCTGCCACAGCAAGCGCGAGTTCCCCCGATGTTTTTCGGTCAATTTGTGCGTAAAGCGGCTTTGCTTCAATATCAGCGCGCATTTCCTTTACGCGCGACTGGCGGCAAAGCAAATAGGTCAGCCAGTCCGAAGATAATTTGGTGCCGTTGTTCAGCTTGCAGGAAGGCAGCTTTTTCGGGTCGAGCCACGCGACCGGCGGGCCGCCGGCTTTTTGGAGAGTCTTCTTGATGCGCTGGCGTAACTCGCTGGGGTTGCTCGCGGTGGAGCCACCCGGCAATTTCTCAATAGCTAAGAGGATCGCATCCCTTACATCGTCGTCTTCTTCCTCCTCAAGGCGCGCCTTCAGCAAGGTTATCGCTGCTTCTGTCCCCACTGCTTTCAGCCAGGCCACGGTTGCCAGGCGTGCATCCCCCCGGCGCACCGCCCATAGCTCATCGGCCTTTCCCAAGCGAGACTCGCCAAGTCTGGCAAGGGTGCCGGCCGCAGCGTCACGAACAGGGCGCGATTTGTGGGCCAGCAGGGGCCAGAGGTTCTCCTCGACCGCCTCGGGTGACAAATCGCCCGCAAAGCGAACAGCGCGCGCAACTACCGATGCATCCGCTGACGCGAAAAGGTGGCGTAGCTTACCTGCCATACTTTGAACGTCGGCGTCGGATTTTATCCCCGACCAGAGTTGCAGAGCGGCCAACTGCACTTCCGGTTGGTCGGTGGCGAAGCAGGCTTCCAATAGCGGTAGAGCACCGCGACCGAGTCTTTGAACAGCCTCATGAAGGACCTCATTCTTATACTCGTTTTGACTCTTCCGTTCCCACTGCCCGGACGCGAGGGCGGCGGAGAAGTATTTTGTTAACAGGGCGAGCGCGCTTTCTCCGCGGTTGGCAGCCAACCAGGAAGCTGATTGCTTCGCTTGTTGCCACAAGTTGAGTTTTGAATGGGTGTCTTCGACGAGCAACTGCTTCGAGGTCAACTCCACCATTGCCGTCCCGAAACGAACCGGGTTCAGTTCATACAGCTTCGATCCAATTGTGAACCGGGCATACCAGTCCTCGACTTCTGTAAACGCCCGGGCAGCCAAGGCTAAGAAGTCGTGCGGTGCGGCGTTCAAAGCGACCACCCAAGCCTCGGGATTGAGGTGCCTTAAACCTGAGGCCGCGACCAGGGTTTTCCACCTTTCCGGCGCATTCGCCACAAACAAGGCCGCCACGTCCACGACGTATTTAGAGCCTGAGATCCTGCCAATCAAATCTGTGAGAGTATTGTCGTCCAACCCGAGCAACAAATGCCCTGCCGAACTGGGCGAATTGGATGAATTGCAAAGTGGACGGACATATTTTGCCATTTGCTCCGCTAGAAACAGCTTCGGGCAGCCAGCCTCAAATAAGAGGGCCGATGCCTTGGCGAACTCCGCGTCGGCCGTGTCATCCCGCATTGTGCGCAGCTGAATCCAATTGCCAATCGCCTGCGGATGTTCGGCGGCACAGCACGCCTGAAGAAATCTCTTTCCGCGGTCGTCAATCTGGCTCGGGACGGGTAGGGCGGCGAGCAGCTCTGGAGGCAGCCAGCTATACTCTGTGAACTTCGGCAGTTGCTTCAACTGCTTCTCGTCGCCAGTGAGAATAAAATGCTTCCATGCCGGGTTTTGCCATTCCTGGCACCACCCTTTAGCTGCCAGCGTTTCAAGGGCCTCGATAATCGTCGCCATAAGACAGATCCTTTGATGAACGGGGTGCAGCTTACCGTTTTCTTATCCAGGCCGCGACCATTAAGTTCGGAAGGGTGTCACTATCCCGAACAACAATCTGAGGAGCCGGAGATGCATCTCACGCGTTTGAACTGGGGAGAGCTTCTGTGGCTGAAGGCGGCTGCTGGATTTCTCCACGTCGTCGCCTCTCAGCCCGTCTGCTAAACGCAACGAGTAAGCCCGACGTTGGTCGAACCGGGCGTTCTTTCGCGCCGCTCCCCTTGCTGCTCTTTGTCCGGCCACAAAATGACGGCGAGCGCAACCTGGTCGTTCCGGTTGTATTCACCGGCCCGGCTCAGTGACTGGATGAGGGCGTCAAGAATTGTCATAAACAGAACCACGGCAGGGCGGTGACATTTTCGCAGACCGCCTGGGGCCGCGTGCATCGGCAGATGAGGTAGGCGTGCTCGGCCTGCTTGGGGTGATCCTTGAGAAACGTCCGCAAATGCCGTGCATCCGATTCGCAAGGGCGCTCGGTCCATTTCACTTCCACCGGCACGAGCTTGCCGGCGTGCTCGATGATGAAATCGATCTCCATCCCGTCGCGGGTGCGCAAGTAATGCAAGTGCCCTTCGCCCAGGTATTGCACCCGCTTCCACAACTCGATGCCCACCCATTGCTCGAAGAAAGCACCCGGGTTCACGCGCACGATTTCCCGCGACGCCTTCAGCCCTGCCGCCGCGTGCCGCACACCAAGGTCGAAGAGAAGAAATTTCGGCGTGGAAAGCAGGTTCTTGCGCTGGCTCCCGGAATACACCGGCACCCGAAAGCCGATGAACATATCCTCCAGCAACTGGTAGTGCGATTTGACCGTCGGCTGCGACAGCCCGGTCTCCTGCGCGATGTTCGCGTAGTTCAGCACCTGGCCCGACTCCGCGGCGGCCAGTTCCAGGAACCGCACAAAGGCGCCCCAATCCTTGACCAGCGCCTCCCGCCGGATTTCCTCCTCCAGATGCACCTGCGCGAACGCCGTCAACATCCGCGCCCGGTCGCCTTCCTCAGCCGCCGCCACTCCCGGCAAATCTCCATACGCCAGCCGAGTCTCCAAGTCGCTCGGCGGAAAGAGGCGGACGGGCAGAGTTCCACCCCGCCAGGGCAAAGACAGCGGCGACACTGCATAGGAAATGCGGTCCGGCGTTGGCGGATGCTCGGCCATCGTCAGGGGATAGAGCCGATGGATGAAACTTCGCCCCGGCAGCAGGTTCGCCCCCGCTTTCCGCAACTTGCGCGCTGAACTGCCGCACAAGACAAAACGCCAGCGCCGCTTGTCGTTGTCGTAAAGATGCTGGACCGCGTCGAACACCGAGGGCACCGACTGCGCTTCGTCCACGAACACACACTGCCCCTCGCGGTTTTTAGGCATCTCCTGGCACAGCTTGAGGAATAGGCCAGGATCGGCCAGATGCCGCGACCGCTCCCCCGGGTTGGCGAAATCCACGCGCACCGTTTCCGGCGGAAGCATCCCATTCAGCAGCGTGGTCTTCCCCGTCTGACGGGCGCCGAAAACCAGATGCACGAACGGTCGCTCCAGACTCGCCTTCAACTCTGCCGCATACCATCGGTCAAACATGC
>JBBQYD010000047.1:0-17598 GCA_038209025.1 Verrucomicrobiota bacterium
CGGGAAGAACGCGTCTTCCACCGTGAGGGTCAGGTGCCTTCGGCGCAACGCCGCTACTGGTCGGCATTGGAGCAGTCACGGGTGACGCTGTAGCCCTTGAGCGGCACGATGTGCTCATGGACGGCGTCAATGATGTCCACCGCAAACGGGAAGAACGCGTCTTCCACCTCGTCGGCGGGAGTGATCCAATTGCGGGCGCCGACAACCACGGGCGGGGCGTCCAGTTCATCGAACGCGAACTGGGTGATCTTGGCGGCCATGGTTTGCAGGGCGCTGCCGCGCTCGCAGGCATCCGAGGCCAGCAGTATCCTGCGGGTCTTCCGGACCGATGCGATCACCTTCTCATAGTTGAACGGGACGATAGAGCGGGCGTCAATGACCTCGCACGAGAGGCCCCACTTTTCCTCCAATTGCCGGGCGGCGTCCAAGGCGCGGTAGAGCGTGGCGCCGATGGTCAGGATCGTCAGGTCCTTGCCGGTTTTCTTGACGTCTGGTTCGCCGAAAGGAATCTCGTAATAGCCGGCGGGAACCCCGCCTTTGACGAACTGTTCGGGCTCATCGTAGATCCGCTGGCTCTCAAAGAACACCACGGGGTCAGTGCCCACGAGGGCGGAATTCATGAGGCCCTTGGCGTCGGCGGGCGTCGCCGGAAAGACGACTTTGAGGCCGGGAATGTGGGCGCACATGCTCGTCCAGTCCTGCGAATGCTGGGCGCCGTACTTCGAGCCGACACTGACGCGGAGGACGACGGGCATCTTCAAGAGGCCGCCGGACATCGCCTGCCATTTCGCCATCTGGTTGAAGATTTCATCGCCCGCCCGCCCCATGAAGTCGCAATACATCAGTTCGACGAGCGGCCGGCCGCCTTCCAGAGCATAGCCGACGGCGCTGCCGACAATGGCGCCTTCGCTGATCGGCGAGTTGAACAGGCGGTGATACGGCAACGCTTCGGTGAGGCCGCGGTAAACCGCAAAAGCGCCACCCCAATCACGGTTTTCCTCGCCGTAAGCGACCAGGGTCGCATCGACATAGAAACGGTCAAGAACAGCCTCGAAGATGGCGTCCCGGATGCCCACGCACTTGCTCTTGGGCAGCTTGTTGCCCTTGTCGTCGAAGGCCGAGCGGCTGCGCTGGGCCAACTGCTTGACGCGGGGATTCTCCTCTTTGCTCAGGAGCACCTCGGGCTTCCTGCCGGGCTCCATGGACTCCACCTTCTGGTTGGAGAACATCGTGCGTTCGAGGATGCAATTCTTGAGTTTGAGATCGCTGCGAGGGCTGATCGTAATGTCCGCGGCCTTCTTGAACGCCTTGAGTATCATGGCCTCGGCCTGGTCGTGAATCTGGTCAATCTCCGCCCGGGTGCAGATTTTGGCGTCCACGAGGTCCTGGGCGAAGGCGAGGAGCGAGTCTTGCTGGCGCCAGGCTTCCACTTCCGACTTTTCGCGGTAGCTGGAGGCATCGGAGGGCGAGTGGCCCGAGAACCGATAGGTGACGGTGTCGAGGAGGACGGGGCCGTTCTTTGCCTCGATGATCTTCTTTTTCCGACCGATGGCGTCGATGACTGCCAACGGATTGTAGCCGTCCACCCGTTCGGCATGCATCTGTTCGGGGTTGACGCCAGCGCCTAACCGGGCGAGGACCTTGAAGCCCATGGTTTCTCCGACGGGTTGGCCGCCCATGCCGTAGAAGTTGTTAACAAAGTTCAGGATCAGGGGCAGGCCGCCGCGATGCGCTTCGTCCCAGAGCAGCTTGAATTGGTCCATGGTGGCGAAGCAGATCCCTTCCCACACCGGGCCGCAGCCGACGGAGGCGTCGCCGATGTTGCAGATAATGATGCCCGGCTTTTGGTTCACATGCTTGTAGAGGGCCGCGCCAACGGAAACATCGCCGGAACCGCCAACGATGGCGTTGTTGGGCATGACCCCAAAGGGCGGGAAAAAGGCATGCATGGAGCCGCCCATGCCACGGTTGAACCCGTAGTCTTTGGCGAAGATCTCCGCCAGGGTGCCGTAAACGAGATAGTCCATGGCCAGATCCTGCGTGGACCCGCTGGCGTCCTTCTCAACCACGCGCAACGTGTCGCCGCCAAAGTAGCCGCGCATGATCTTGAGCAGGGCGTCGTCGGAAAGTTTCACGATGGCGGAAAGGCCCTTGGCGAGGATGTCGCCATGGCTGCGATGGGAGCCGTAAATGTGGTCATCGATACCGAGGTGATACGCCTGGCCGACGGCGGAAGCTTCCTGGCCGATCGAGAGGTGGGCTGGCCCGCGGTGGTTGTATTCGATGCCCTGAAAACTGCCGCGGAGCTTGATCTCGTTGAGCATGTTTTCAAAGGCCCGGATGATTTCCATATCACGCTGGATACGCAGGAGGTCCACCTTGGAAAACTTTTTGGCGGCGAATTCGTCCTTGCAGGTCTTCTGATACTGGTTCAGCGGGATCGGAGCGAACTCGAGCAGGCCGGGGCGGCGATTCTCGACGGGACTGATGATTTGATTCTTGGGCATGGTATCAACTATTCTTTTTCGACGTTAAAATTTTTCGTTACTTTATTCCTCGGGATAGTCCACTTGAATGCCTCGGGCACCGAGAAAATCCATCCACTCCGGCGTGGGGGCCTGGTCGGTCACGATCCTGGAGACCACGTCCCAATCCACGACCTTGCACAGCGACGCAGCCGCGAATTTGGAGTGGTCCGCGAGTAACACGGTTTGGCGGGCGTTGCGGACCGCGCGGCGGTTGAGGTCGGCGCTTTCAAGGTCCACGGCGGCCGGGCCGAAATCCCGGTCGAGTCCGTCCGCGCCGATAAAGCAGAGATAGCCGCGCAATTGTTCGAGCGTGGCGGTGGCCAGCAGGCCGACGGTGTCCATGCGATCGGGACGATACTGCCCCCCGAGCAGAATCACGGAAATGCCGGGGGTGTCCAGTTCCAGGGCCAACCGGGCCGAAGAACAAATGATCGAAAGCCGCCGGCGGGTCTTCAGAAAGGGAAGCATCTCGAAGCAGGTAGTGCCGGAATCGAGGAATATCTGCTCGTCCTCGCCAACCAGGTCGGCGGCCAGATGCCCGATCACCCGTTTGGCCTCGACGTTGCGCTTGCCTTTGGAACGGAACGAGTAGTCGGATGGGCGTCGAAGGGTCGCCCCACCGTAAACCAGTTCGATGTCCCCGGCCGCCGCCATGGCGCGGAGGTCGCGACGCACGGTCGCTTCGGAAGCGGACAGGTCCACCGCCAACCCACTGGCGGTAACATGGCGCTTCTCGTAAATGGCCGCGAGTATCTTGTCGCGTCGTTGACGGAACGAATTCATGGTCTATCCCGAGGCTCCTAAAGCCATCGACGCTCACGTTCAGGTGTTGGTTAAGGGCACTCGCCCAAGCCGCCTGGAACTGCGTCATCAGGTCTGACAAAGACCATTAAACCGGATTCTGACACAAAATCAACATAATTTGATCGAAATCTGATTGACTTGTGATCAACTTTGACTAAAACTTGATGCAGTTAAGTATAAAGTTCAATCACGAACGGGTTAATCATGCCAACGCTTACATTGCCACAAACCGGCAAATCTGCCTTGAACGCCACCATTCTCCGGTGGCGGAAGCGGGCAGGAGAGGCTGTCAGCCGGGGGGAGATTTTGGTGGAGGTAGAGACCGACGAGGGGTTGGCGGCCATCGACTCGGCCCTTGACGGTATCATCAAAGAGGTGCTCGCTCCGGTGGGCCGCACGCTTCCCGTTGGTGCGCCGCTGGCTATCATTGACAGCGCAGCGGTTCAACCGTCCAGTCAGCCGTCTCCAGCCCAAACCATTTCCCAGCCCAATATGAACGTTTCCGCCGGCAAGGTAATCCCAATTCTCATGCCCAAAGCCGGGCAAAGCATGGAAGAGGGCGTCATCGTCAAATGGCATGTCCAACCTGGAGCGGCCGTTAAGAAGGGCGCGATCCTCTTCGAAATCGAGACCGACAAAGCGACCATGGAAGTCGAAGCCACCGACGCCGGCCGTCTAGCCCGCATCGTGGTTGCGGAAGGCGGCACCAGCCCGGTGCTCCTGCCGGTGGCTTACCTGGCGGATAATGATGCCGATGTTGATACGTTCATCGCCGCCGCCGGCGGAGCAGGGCTCGTGGCGATTGCGGTCAGCGCCACTCCCGTTGTGGAAACTGAGCAGCCGGCCGTGAGCGTGCCAGTCCCCGCAGCTACCACTGAGACCGGCCGCGTAAAAGCTTCCCCAGCCGCCCGCAAGATTGCCGGCGAGCGCGGGGTGGAGCTGGGGGGGGTCGCACGAGGATCCGGCCCGGGTGGGCGAATTCTTTCAACGGATATTCCGGCTGCCGGGGCTGCAAAACCCGCCGCGGCCGCCGCCGCACCGGTCGCCCAGGGCGACTTGCCGTCCGGGGTGATCCGCAAGCGGATGAGCGGCATGCGCAAGGCCATCGCCCGCAACCTGACCCTTTCAAAGACCACGATTCCTCACTGGTACATCAGCGCCCGCATCAATGCCGGGCCGCTGATGGGCTTCTACAAGAGCCAGAAGACCAAGGCTGGGTGCAGCCTTAATGACGTCATTGTGATGGCCTGCGCCAAAGCAATCATGGAGTTTCCGGCGATGCACAGCCGCGTGGACGGCGAGACCGTCCTGGAGTTCCCGGGAGCGAACATCGGTGTCGCGGTGGGAATGGACGAAGGGTTGGTGGTGCCGGTGGTGATGAACGCCGAGCAGTTAACGCTGGCCCAACTGGGGGTTGAGACCAAACGGCTGGCCAACCAGGCCCGCGCCGGCAAGATCGAGAACATGGGCCAGGGAATCTTCACGATTTCGAACCTGGGAATGTTCGGGGTGGATGACTTTGTGGCGATCATCAATCCGCCGGAAGCCTCGATCCTGGCGGTCAGTGCCGTGCGCGAAGATGTGATCGTGAAAGACGGCGCCATCAAGGCCGGCCAGACGATGAACCTGACGCTCAGTGCCGACCACCGGCTGATCGACGGGACGCTGGCGGCGCAGTTCATGGCCCGGCTCAAAGCGCTGCTGGAGGATCCGGTTCGGTTGATCGCTTAACCTGTAGTTTTCCGCCGGCCGCGGGTCGTCGCGCGGCGCGGTTTTGTCGGGTAACCAAGAGCCTGGGGCATGCACCCATGCCGGAAGTCAATTTGTCATGAGCAAGCACTATACTATTGCCGTTCTGGGCGCGGGGCCTGGAGGATACGTGGCGGCGCTGAAAGCCGCCCAACTGGGCGCGAGCGTCGTCCTGGTCGAGAAAGAATACCTTGGCGGGACCTGCCTGAATTACGGGTGCATCCCCTCCAAGGCGCTGCTTGGCTCGGCCGAATTAATGCACCATATTCAGCATGCGGCGGAGATGGGCATCGAGGTGCCGGCGGGCGCGACCGTGAACTGGCCGAAGATCCAATCACGCAAGGACAAGGTCCTGCAAACCCTGCGCGCCGGCATCAAAGGCCTGCTCGGCGCCCGAAAAGTGACGGTGCTTCAGGGACGCGCGGCCCTTGCCGGACCGGGAAAGGTGGTCGTCACCAAGCCGGCCGGGGCGCCCGAGGAGTTCACGGCGGACAAGCTGATCCTTGCGGTGGGCTCGGTGCCGTCCCGGATTCCGGGATGGCCGACGGATGTGAACGTCGTCTGCACGAGTGACGAAGCGTTGCATTGGAAGACGCTGCCGAAGAAGCTGCTGATTGTGGGCGGCGGGGTCATCGGGTGCGAGTTTGCCTGCATGATGCAGGCGCTGGGGGTCCAGGTCACCGTGGTTGAAATGCTGCCGCAAATCCTGCCAAACCTGGATGGCCAGGTGGCGCAGTTGCTGACCAGGATATTCGGCACGCGAGGCATCAAGGTGTTTACCGGCGTGAAGATCGAGAGCCTGACATTGGGCGGTTCGGGCGCGATTGCGAAATTGGGCAACGGTGAGAGCATCGACACGGAGCGGGTGCTGGTGGCGACGGGCCGGCGGCCCAACACGGCCGAGATCGGCCTCGAAACGGTCGGGTTGACGCCGGAGCGCGGCTTCGTGCGTGTGAACGATCGCATGGAGGCGGCCGCCAGGAATTATTACTGTATCGGCGATGCGAATGGCCGGTGTCTGTTGGCGCATGCGGCTTCCGCGCAAGGCGTGGCGGCGGTGGAGAACGCGCTGGGTCAAGGCCATGAGCTCACGGCCCCGATCCCTAACGCCGTCTATACGTTCCCCGAGATAGCCTCGGCGGGGCTGACGGTGGAGGAAGCCGGGTCCAAGGGGTTCCCGGTGTCGGTGGGAAGTTTCCCGCTGTCGCACCTGGGCAAAGCGCTGGCGGTCAATGATACCGAGGGATTCGTGAAAGTGGTACGGCACCGCGAAACGGACCAGCTCCTGGGCGTGCATATGATCGGGCATAACGTGACCGAGTGCATCGCGGCCGCCGGGGCCATGCTTCACCAAAAGGTCAGCGTGCGGGATGTCGCGGAAACCGTCTTCGCGCATCCGACGATCAGCGAGTCCATCAAGGAAGCGGCCGAAGATGCCTTGGCCATGGGGTTGCATCTGCCACCGCGGAAGGTTCCGCGAGTCGTGGCCACGGTTCAGTAGTGGTGGCTTGCAGTTGACAAGTCGTGGTCGCCACGAAAAGATCAGAAGACTATATTATCTTATGTCGCAACGTGCCGCAGAAGCTCTCGCATTTCTCAAAGGGCTGGGAACTCCCCAGGATCTCGCCGCCAGGGCGAACGCCGGCGGTTCGCCGCTGGGGAGGCTGAAGGTCAACAGCCACATCCACCTGCCACCCAATTTCTCAGCCTTCCAATCCGTTGCGCAAGCGATCGAGCTTGCCGCCGCCCAGGGGATTCGGGTGCTGGGAGTCAGCAACTACTATGACTACAATGTCTATGGCGACTTCGTCGAGGGCGCCCGCAAGGCCGGCATCTTCCCTCTCTTCGGGCTGGAAATCATCTGCCTGATCGACGAACTCGTTAAGCAGGGGGTAAAGATCAACGACCCGGGCAACCCCGGCAAGATGTACATTTGCGGCAAGGGCATCACCCGCTTCGCTCCGTTCAGCAACGAGGCCAACCTGCTGCTTGGCATCATCCGCCACAACGATTCCACGCGCATCCGCGAGGTTATCAGCAAGCTTGCCCAGGTGCTCGCCGAGCGCGGGCTGCCCATTACGTTGACGGTGGCGGACGTGGTTGACATGGTGGCCAGGCGTCACGACTGTCCCCGCCATCGAATTTATCTCCAGGAACGCCACGTCTGCCAGGCCTTTCAAGAGGCGATCTTCGCCAGGGTTCCGGTTTCCGACCGTATCGAGAAGCTCACCCGGGCGTTCGGACTGACGGCTCCGCCGAAGTTCGGTCCCGAGGAAGCCGTAAAGATTCAGAACGAGATTCGCGCCCAGCTCATGAAAGCGGGCAAGCCGGCGTACGTGGCTGAAACCTTCGTGGATTTTGAGCAAGCCTACCGGTTGATCCTGGAATTGGGCGGCCTTCCCGCCTATCCCACGCTGGCCGATGGCACCAGCCCCATCTGCCCCTTCGAAGACCCCGTGGAGAAGTTGATTGCGGACTTGAAGGCCCGCGGCTTCCACTGTGCCGAGTTCATCCCGATCCGGAACACGCCCGAAGTGCTGACCCGCTATGTGAAGGCGATGCGCGCGGCGGGCTTGGTCGTCACCGGCGGCACCGAGCACAACACGCTCGACCTGCTCCCTCTTGAGCCGGAGTGCTTGAAGGGAGCGGCCGTCCCGGAGGAGGTGAAAGAAATCTTCTGGGAAGGCGCCTGCGTGGTGGCGGCGCATCAATTCCTCACGTTGCACGGTCAATGTGGTTTCGTGGACGCGCAGGGCAGGCCAAACCCGGATTACCCGGATGCGACGACACGCATAGCGGCCTTCAAATCACTCGGGGAATCGGTCATTCAGCGGTATTTGAACTCCAAGTAATATTATGGCAAGCAGCATGAAGTGGCCCACGTTTTCGAAATCCGACACCCCCCTGGAGGTGCTCTTGAAGCTCTCCCACTTCTACGGGTCCGATCCGGAGTTCGTCCTGGCCGGCGGTGGGAACACGTCCGTCAAGGTCGGCGACCGGCTGTTTGTCAAAGGCAGCGGACACGCCCTGGCCAATATCCCCGCGGAGGGGTTTGTGGAGATGGATCGCACGCAGCTTGCGGCCCTCCTGGACAGCACCCTTTCGGAAGAGCGGATGCAGCGCGAAGCCGAGTTCAAGGCCGCCACACTGGCGGCGCGCATTCACCCCGAAAGAAACCAGCGCCCGAGCGTTGAGGCCCTGCTGCATCATCTCATGCCCGGCCGGTATGTGGTGCATACACACAGCACGCTGGTGAACATGATCACCTGCTGCGCCCAGGGACCGGAACTGGCTCAGCAACTCGCCAACGAGGTGGTGTGGATCCCCGAAGTGGATCCCGGCTTCATCCTTTCCCAGAAACTTCGGCAAGCCCTCGCGGCTTACCGGAAGGCGACGGGCCGCGATTGCCCCCGCGCAGTCCTCATGCAGAACCACGGCCTCGTCATTTGCGGAGACACGGCCGAAGAAATCCGCGGGCACACGGATTGGCTGGTTGAGACCCTGCGCCAACAACTCGCGGCGGTCGGCAAGGCACCCACGTTCGGCGCGGCCACCAGGCTCGAGCCTGCGGGCGCGCACGACCTTGTCAAGATCATCGGCCCAGCCCTGCGCGGCCTGCTCGCCACGGGCGACAACCTGAAGATCGTCACGTTCTCGGACGCGCCCGAGGTGATGGACCTGATTGGCGGAGCAAACGGGAAGGCCGTCGCCACCGCCGGCCCGCTTACTCCCGACCAGATTGTTTACTGCAAATCTTTCCCGCTCTGGATTGAGCCCGCGGCCGGGGCCACCCCGGCCACGCTGATGGAACAGCTCCGCCAGGAAATCCAGGAACACACCCGGAAGACCGGCGCCGCCCCCCACGTCGTCCTGGTGAAGGGGCTCGGTTTGTTCGCCGCCGGCGACGATTTTGCCGCGGCGGACACGGTTCGGTTGGTTTACACCGATGTCATCAAGGTCATGGCCGGCGCCCGCCAATTGGGCGGCGTTCGCTACATGGATGACGGCATGCGGAAGTTCATCGAAGACTGGGAAGTGGAGTCCTACCGCAAAAGCGTCACCGCCGCGGGCCGTGCGGGGGGGCGGGTTGCCGGCAAAGTGGCCATGGTGACCGGTGCGGCCCAGGGGTTCGGACTGGAGATTTCGCAGGATTTGATCGCCCAGGGCGCCACCGTGGTGCTCACGGACCTCAATGCCGCCGGAGCGCAGGCCGCCGCGGATAAGATCAACGCCCAACTCAACAAGCCGCGGGCCTTCGGCCTGCCGATCAACGTGGCGGACAGCGCGTCCGTCGAAGCCGCGATTCAACAAGTCGTCCGCCGGTTTGGCGGGCTCGATGTGTTCGTCTCGAACGCCGGGGTGCTCAAGGCCGGCAGCGTGAAGACGCAACCGGAGAAGGATTTTGATTTTGTCACCACCGTAAACTACAAGGGCTACTTCGTGTGTGTGCAGAAGGTTGCTCCGATCCTGGCGACCCAGCACGCCGCCAGGACCGATTACCTTTCGGATATCATCCAGATTAACTCCAAGTCCGGCCTCTCAGGCTCCAACCGCAATGGTGCTTACGCAGGCAGCAAGTTCGGCGGCATCGGCCTGACCCAGTCCTTCGCGCTGGAACTTGTGGAGGATGGCATCAAGGTAAACGCCATCTGCCCCGGCAACTTTTTCGATGGTCCGCTGTGGTCCGACCCACAGAACGGCCTCTTCGCCCAGTATCTCCGCAGCGGCAAAGTGCCCGGCGCAAAAACGATCGCGGACGTGAAACGGTTCTACGAGGCCAAGGTCCCGATGAACCGCGGCTGCACCACCGCGGATGTGGTGAAAGCCATTTATTACCTGATCGAACAAAAGTACGAAACCGGCCAGGCCGTGCCCGTCACCGGCGGCCAGGTGATGCTCGCTTAGCTCTCGATATCAACGACTCCGAACCAGGAAACACAAATATGGCCAAAACAAATCTCCCCGTCACTCAGTACGCCGTCCAACTTGTGGGCCCCAGCCAACTGCGCCTCAATCCCGCCAAGGAAGTTCATAGCCCGGGCCCGCACCAGATCCTTGCCAAGGTGGAGTGCGTGGGCCTCTGCTTTTCCGATCTGAAGCTCCTCAAACAATTCGACCAGCACCCGCGCAAGAGCGTCGTCGTCAAGGGCCTGTCGGCCGAGGCGCTGCAAGAGATGCCCAATTACGTTCCCGGCGCCAAACCCACCGTCCCGGGGCACGAAGTCACCTGCCGCATCGTGGCCATCGGCTCCGCGGTGGAGCATCACAAGGTCGGGGAACGCTGCCTGGTGCAAACCGACTACCGGGACCTGCCCACCGCCGGCTCCGCCTCGGCGTTCGGCTACAACTTCGAAGGCGCGCTTCAGGAATACGTCCTCATGGATGAGCGCGTCGTGATCGACCAGTCCGGCGAGCGCTTCCTCATTCCGGTAAACGAACAACTCGCCGCGTCAGCCGTGGCGCTCGTGGAGCCGTGGGCCTGCGTCGAGGATTCCTACGTCAACCTTGAGCGCCAGGCACTCAAGGCGGGCGGCAAACTCCTGGTCGTCGCCGACCACCCCGCCAGCATCCAGATTGAAAGCCTGCCCTGTGAAGCCGGCGGCAAACCCGGCGAGGTGCTGCGGAAAAAGCCCGCCGAGGCCGGTTCCATCGCCAACGAGTATTGCGATGACATCATCTACTTCGGCGCGGACAAGGCCACTCTCGAAATCCTCAACGACAAACTCGCGGCCCGCGGCATCATGAACGTGGTTCTCGGTGGCAAAAAGATCGGGGCCCCGGTAAATGTGGGCGTTGGGCGGGTTCACTACGGCATGACCCGGTGGATCGGCACGGCCGGCGGCAATCCCGCCGAGTCCTACAAGAATATTCCGTCCACCGGCGAGATCCGCGCCAACGATAGCGTCATCGTCATCGGTGCCGGCGGACCAATGGGGCAGATGCATGTCATCCGCGCGGTCTGCTCGGGGATCAAAAATATCTCCGTGATCGGCACGGACATGGATGATTCCCGTCTGGCCTCCATTCAGAAAAAGGCGGAGCCGTTTGCCGCCGCCAAGAGTGTGGCCATGAAAATGGTCAACACAGCCAAGACCCCGCTGACCGAACGCTTTTCTTACTTTGCGCTCATGGCCCCGATCCCGGCCCTGGTCGCCAACAGTATTCGCGACAGCCAGCCCGGGTGCCTGATTAACCTGTTCGCAGGCATTCCCGCACCCACGAAACACGAGTTGGACCTGGACACCTATATCGCCAACCGTTGCTTCATGTTCGGCACCAGTGGCTCGACCATCCGTGACATGAAAATCGTGCTGGAGAAGGTTACCTCGGGTGAACTCAACACCAATTGCTCGGTGGATGCCATCAGCGGCATGGCGGGCGCCACCGAAGGCATCGCCGCCGTCGAAAACCGCACCCTGGCCGGAAAAATCATCGTTTACCCGATGCTTCACGATATCGGCCTGGTCCCGTTGGTGGACCTGCACAAACCTTTCCCGACGGTCGCCGCGAAGCTCGATCATGGCCAATGGACGAAGGCCGCCGAGGAGGAACTCCTCCGCGTGGCCGGAAAATAACGCCCGGTGAACACAAAAACCTTCGTTGGATTCGGTTTCGGCCCCATCCAAAGCGCGCTCTTTCTTTTCGAGGCGTTTCGGTCCGGCCATTTTTCCCGCTTCGTGATCGCCGAAGTGGACGCCGGCATCGTGCAGGCGGTCCGCTCCGCCAGCGGCTGCTACACCGTCAACATCGCGCTGCCGGACCGCATCGAGCAGGCGACGATCCCGGGCGTCGAACTCTACAACCCCGCCGTCCCCGCGGACCGTCAGCAGATACTGCTGGCGATCGCCGAAAGTGATGAACTGGCAACTTCTCTGCCGAGCGTGGCCTTTTATGACACGGGCGGCCACACCAGCGTGGCCCACACCCTGGCCGATGGCCTTGCGCTTCGCACCGGCCGCCGCCCCACCATCATCTACACCGCGGAGAACCATAACCACGCCGCCGAAATTCTCCACGAATCGGTGGCCAAGTATTGCCCCCCCGCGGCTCTCCAAGACATCCAGTTTCTCAACACCGTCATTGGGAAGATGTCCGGTGTCATCACGGACCCGGCCACCCTCGCCCGGCTGAACCTCGCCACGATGACCCCCGCGCTTCCCAAAGCCGTGCTCGTTGAGGAGTTCAACCGCATCCTCATTTCGCGGATCGCGCTGCCCGGTTTTACCCGCGGCATCGACGTCTTCGTCGAAAAGCCCGACCTGTTGCCCTTCGAGGAAGCCAAGCTTTACGGGCACAACGCCATCCACGCGTTGGTCGCGTTTTTGGGGGCGCGCCGCGGCTTGACCGCCATGTCGGACGCCGCCGCGCATCCCGACATCATGGCTACTGCCCGAGCCGCATTCCTCGGTGAATCCGGCCCGGCGCTGATCCGCAAGTACGCCGGGCTCAGCGATCCCCTCTTCACCTCGGCCGGCTATGCCGCATACGCCGCCGACCTGCTGGCCCGCATGGTCCGTCCCACGCTCAATGACCTGATCGCCCGCGTCACCCGTGACCAGGTTCGCAAGCTCGGTTACGATGACCGTTTCTTCGGCACGATGCGGCTTGCGCTGCAATATGGCATTCGCCCCGTCCACCTCGCCCAAGGGGCCGCCGCTGCGGTCCGCTCACTGGTTGAACAGTGGGAGTCCCTCGGGCAAACCGTCGCGCGGCTGCCGCGCCCGGTGGAGCCCCTCGCGCGGGAGCCGGTCGGCCACCTTCTCCGCGCGATATGGGCCGCCAAAGCCGGCCCGGAGGCTGACACCCTCATCGATCTGACCTGGGAAGCCCTGGCCGCACCGGTAAAATAGAAGCCCCAGGATGTGGGCCCCAAGAAACTTCGTCAGCGCTGAAAGTGCGTGACGCATCTGACACACCGGATCCCTAACAAAAAGGGGATATTTCTATGAAACTTTAACACTGGAACCCCGGCAACTTTACAAAGGATCCAGCGCGACATAAACTGCAACCGTCAGTCGAACAGCTCTAATAAATGAACATTTCTCGTTGGGTAGTGCGTGGCGTCGCGGCCGGTGCCGCGTTAGTCGGTCTCTCCGCGTCGGCGGCGGCGCCGGTTTGGAATATTCGGGATATTCCACTGGAGCAGGTTTCCGTGGTGGCGCACCGCGGGGCCGGGTTTCTCGCGCCGGAAAACACGATGGAGGCGTTGGAACTCTCCTGGAGCATGGGCTGCATTCCGGAACTGGATGTGCGCACCACGAAAGATGGACATGTGATGATGTTCCATGACAAAGACTTCGCGCGCATCATGCCCAACGCATCCGAAGCGATGAAGAAAAAGCGGCTCGAAGATCTGACTTACGACGAGGCGAAACAACTGGATATCGGGGCGTTTCGCGGGGCCAAGTTCGCCGGCCAGCGGATTGTCAGCCTCACCGATATCTGCGAGGCCCTCAGGAAAGACGCGAAACGTTCGGTCTATCTCGATGTCAAGAATGTCGATTTTGAAAAGATGGCAAAGGCGACCGAAGGCCTGCACGAGCAGGTGGTGCTGGCGACCGGGTCGGATGCGGATCTCGCGCGGTGGAAGGCGGTGGCGCCGCGCAGCGACACCTTCCTGTGGGTCGGCACCTGGGGCGACACGAACGATGCCAACGTTGAAAAGCGGTTTGCCAGGCTCCGCGAATCAGGGTTTGCGAATATTGACCGGCTGCAGGTGCATTGCCATTTCGACACCAACGGCACCGGCGGCATGGTGCCGAGCGACGACTTCATCCGCCGTGCGGGTGTCGAACTGCGCCAACACGGCATCGAGTTTCAAACGATGCCGTGGAACGTCCCCGAGAAGCCTGAGGCCTATCGCCGCCTGCTCGACCTCGGCACTGCCGGATTCGGCACCGACCGGCCGGATGTGGCGATGAGCGCGGTCCGCGAGTATTACCAGAGCGGACCGAAAAACTGGAACGTCCGTGACCACGTTCCGCTCGAGAAGGTCACCGTGCAGGCGCATCGCGGCGCGGGGGATCTCGCCCCGGAAGGTTCGCTGGAGGCGTTCGAACTGGGGTGGAGACTCGGGTGCGTGCCGGAAGCGGATTTGCGGTTGACGAAGGACGGCGTAATCGTGTCATTCCACGACAACAACCTTGCCCGAATCCTGCCGAATGCGCCGGAGGAGTTGAAGAAAAAAGGGGTCGTTGACCTGACGTTCAGCGAGGTGAAACAGCTCGATATCGGCAGCTTCCGCGGTGAAAAATTCGCCGGTCAGAAAGTTCTGAGCCTCGCCGAAATGGTCAAAATTTTGAAAGCGCACCGGGAACGCTCGCTCTACATCGATATCAAGAAGGTTGATTTTAACCAACTTGCGGCCGAGACGGTCGGCGTCCATCCGCAGTTGATCCTTGCCAGCACAATCTACGACGAGCTGAAGCAGTGGAAACAGGCCGCGCCAAAGTCGAAGACACTCCACTGGATGGGGGGCACCCAGGAACAACTCGCGGAACGGTTCAAGGCGCTTCGCGCGGTAAACTTCGCCGGCATCGACCAGCTTCAGATTCACGTCAGGACGAGCAAGGAAGGCGTCTTCTCTCCGAGCGAAGAATTCCTGCGCGAAGCCGGCCAGGAACTGCGGACCCATGGCATCCTGTTTCAGACCCTGGCCTGGGGACAAAAAGACGCAAAAACCCATCACCGGCTGCTCGACCTTGGCTGCGCCAGCTTCGCGACCGATTACCCCGACACGACGATGGAAGCGATACGCGCCTACTACAAAGGCAAGTGAGAGCGTCCCGGGAATGCCCGGGGCAACCTGGCCGCCGATAAGGCTGATCAAGCGGCCGGGTTCAAACGCATCTGCCGCAGTTGCAGGCGCCCCAGCGCGAGTTGCGCAACCACGGCTCCGCAAAGGGCCATGAACATGTCGTTCTGCGCGTCCCACGCGTCCCCTTGAGAGCCGAGGAAGTCCTCCGCCTGCTGGCCGCCGAACATTACAGCGTACCGCCACTCGAAGAGTTCGTATCCCGCGCTGATGGCCAGCGCGACCGAAACGCTTAGCACAAACAGCCACTTGCCCGCTCGCAGGGGGCTGGTCCGGAGCAGCAATTCACGGGCGAGCATGGCGGGGATGATCCCCTGGAAAAAGTGGCCCAGGCGGTCAAAGTGATTGCGCGAAAGCCCGAACGCGTCGCGCGCCCAGTTTCCGATCGGCACATCTGCGTAGGTGTAATGGCCGCCGGTCATGAGAATCAACGAGAATATCCAGACCAGCACGTAACTCGTCGTCGTGAATCGGAACCGGCCATAAACCGCGACCAGCGCGAGGGCGCCCAGAATCGCCGGCACGGTCTCCATCAGCCAATTAAACCGGCCACAGGGCTGAACGCCCGACCACACGAGGAACGCCAGGCCTGAAAAAAGGAGCAATTTGTGCGTTGCCGGGGCGGGGGCGCAGGTCATCCCTTGAGCAGGGCGGCTCTGCTCCCTTTGCGGGTCCCCGGCTGCCGAGGCTGGTTTGTTCATGGCGGCAGTTTAGTCCCATCCGGTCCCCGCCAAAAGACCTCATTATGCTCGAGCCGAGCATCTCAAGGCCAAAGCCCCCCCCTTGGAAATGAACCAAGGTATGGGTGGCCCCGACGATGGGCCGACTCGCTGCGCTCGAACCGCTGCTTCAGCTCATCCCGCTCGCGGATAAGTGCGGTGTTGGTGGTGCGAAACTCATCCAGCTTCGCCTTGCTTGCCCGTCGTAGTTCGTCAACGGAGGCCGGGTCTACCACCCCGTCGACGTCCAACAACCCAGGCGCCTTCACGCTCGACGTAGAGAGATTGATGGCCGGGCGGGATTTCGTCACAGGAGTTAACTTTGAGTTTTAACGGCATAATTACCCTTCTCGTGAGCCAGGTAGGCGCTGCATGGTTGGGCGGGTTCGCCGAACCTGCCGCAGACGGCCTTGCGTGGTGGGGCGGGTTCGCCGAACCCGCCGGGGAAGGCGCTCTCGGCGAGGGCGCCCCACCCGAGAGCATCCTTCTTGTGTGCCAGGGACACTTTCCATGGTAATTTGCCACGCGCTGCAGCCGCGCGCCATTGCCACGTACCGCCACCATTCCTAAGCCCTAAAGGCTGCGCGCCATGGCTTGGCGCCGCATGGCGACGGCACAGCAGTCCCTCACACGCCGATTGCGAGCGTCTCGTCCCGGGCCTCCAACCACGCGGGGTCGGGGCTCCAGGCACGGTTCCAATGGGAGGGCCTCGAGACAACAAAAACGCGGAGAGAACGACCTCTCCGCGTCACCGTGCGACCAACCGAACCTTATCGCTCAGGGCGCCAGTCCCGGTTGGGGCGGAGGCGGCGCGTCGGGGTCATGCTCCCGATCACTACTGAGTTCGCGCAGGCCATCGCGACCATAGATATCCGGCCGGAATTCGGCATTGCCCTGCGCGTCAGCCCAAGCGGTCACATAAACGAAATGCACCGGCACCGGCCGTGTCAGCGTGATGTCCACGGGCGTCCCAGCGGCCAGGATATCGTCCACCTTTTTACGGTCCATCCCGCCGGGTTCGTCCCGTGCGATCCAGGCCGCCAATTCGAAGACATCCTGCACCCGCACGCAGCCCGCACTGAACGCTCGCTGGGCGCGCGCGAACAAGGGTTTCATGGGTGTGTCGTGCATATAGACGCCATGTTCATTCGGCATGTCGAGGCGCACAAGCCCGAGGGCATTCTGCGGTCCGGGATCCTGCTTGAACTTCAGCACCTTCGAATCGAATTGGGTCCAATTGATCTGGGTCGCATTGACTTCGGGACCATTGAAGTTGCCGCTGAGCACCCGAATCCGTTCTTTTTCGAGGTATTCCGGCTCCTTGACGAGGCGCGGGGCCACGTCCAACTGGGCGATGCTGTCCGGCACGCGCCAATAGGGGAAGAAATTCAACGCCCGCACCGCAGCCTTCACCACGGGTGTTTCCCGCCCGGTGCGGCCAGCGATAATCCGGTGATGAAGTGCAACGCGATCACCGTCCACGGCCTCCAGCTGGAAACCAGGCACGTTGACGAGAATGTAGCGATCCTCGCGCGCAGCCATCAGTGCGGACAGCCGATCGTAATTCAGTTTGATCTGCGCCATCCGTGCCTGCGCCGGCACGTTCATGGCCGCGATGGTGGCGCGATCGACGCGACCGTTGATGGCCAACCCGTGCCGCTTCTGGAACTGCCGCACGGCGGCTTCCAACTCGCCGCCGAATGTGTAGGAATCATACGCGTTCGTTGAGCGCAATTCGCCCGTTGCCACCAGACGGCGGCGCACGGTCGGCACCCTGTCGTCGTCGTCGCCCGGCCGGATCATGCGGGCCGTCGGAATGGTTGGCCAACCGCCCTTCTGGGCGATGACTTTATAGCGCCCGTACGCAAGATCGAGCGCCTCCAGCATGGCTTCGCTTCGCAGCGGCACGCTTCCCGAGCGCAAGTCGTCGGCTGGAGCCTCGACGCCAGGCTTGCGCCGATCATCGACGGCCGATGTCGTCGTC
>JBBQYD010000048.1:0-17505 GCA_038209025.1 Verrucomicrobiota bacterium
TCTGTGCGCAACTCTCGCAGGAATGGCAACGCTTTCGGTTAACGCCAAGCCCGTTCCTCCGGGAACCCCTCTACGCTCGCCCGGACAGCCCGTTCGGACCCCGGACGGCGGCTCCACGCTGCTGATGCTGGCCTTGGGCGGGTTGGCGATCACCACCGTTCGCCGGTTTGGATTTACTAATCAGAAGTAAAGAGTCCGGCAAGCGGGGGCTGCCACTGTGTTTCTTTGCCCTGGGGCGGCTCCCGTGGCAATCTATCGCGGGCGCGGGCGCAAGGTCGCGCGCCCGCGATAATGAAGCTGAAATTTGACTGGTTCCTGGCCGGCATGGCTGTGGCTGTGGGAGCGGCCTGGCTTTTCCCAGGCCCCGGCGCCGCGGGTGGCGTGTTGCACCCGGAACTGCTGACCAAGGCCGGGGTGGCCCTGATATTCTTCCTGCACGGCTTGGCTCTTTCTTTTGGTGCGCTGAAAGCCGGCACGTTGCGGTGGCGTTTGCACCTGGTGGTTCAAACCTGCACCTTTCTTTTTTTTCCGCTGCTGGGCCTCTCGCTGCTCGCGGTTTTCGGCCGTTTCCTGTCCCCTGATCTGCGCCTGGGCTTTTTTTATCTTTGCGCGCTGCCCTCCACCGTTTCGTCTTCGGTGGCCCTGACGGCGGCGGCGGGCGGGAACGTGGCGGCGGCAGTCTTTAACGCCACGCTCTCCAGCGTGCTCGGCATCTTCCTGACGCCGCTCTGGGTGGGGTGGATGCTGCATAGCGCGGGCAATTCGCTGCCTTTGGGGCCGGTCATCCTCGATTTGGTCATCTGGCTGCTCCTGCCCTTGGCGGCCGGCCACCTGACCCGGCCATGGTTCGGTCAGTGGGCGGCCCGTCACAAACCGCTGATCAACCGGGTGGACCGGGGAACCATTCTCCTGCTGGTTTATACTTCGTTCTGCGAATCAATGAAAAGAGGCGTGTGGTCAGGCCAGGGGCTGAACACCTTCTTGGTCGTTCTAGCCGGCGCGGGGCTCATCTTCGCCATTGTGCTGTGGGCGGCGGGCGGGGCTTGTGACGCGTTGAAGTTCTCTTGGCCGGACCGCATCGCGGCCGTCTTTTGCGGTTCGAAGAAGACCCTCGCTTCCGGGGTGCCCATGGCCCAATTGATCTTCGGGGCGCATCCCGGGTTGAGTTTCATCCTGCTGCCGATCATGATCTACCATCCCCTGCAATTGGTGATTTGCGCGGGATTGGCCAATCGGTGGGCTCACGGACCGAACCGCGTGAAATGAGGCCAGTCGGTGCCACGTTCCTCACCAACCCCTCTTCAGGCGGCTGCCAAATGCAAGAGCGACGCTCCTACTACTGTGAAGCCGGCACTCTGGTCCGCCGCGCCGTGTGCCAGGGCGGATTGGGCGACCTTTCTAACGACTTTTTAAGTTTACTTAAGTAAATCACTGTCATAGTCTCGCCCGCGTTCCGCCTATGCTAGGTGTCAACATACCCGCATTACCCGCGAGCCTGCGCCGGACCAATGAGCGAACCGTGATTTCGCTCCTGTTCCGACTTGGCAGCGCTTCCCGCGCGGGCCTCGCCAAAGCGGCGGGTATCAGCCAGCCGACGGCGGGCAAAATCATTGCGGACCTGTTGAAGAGCGGCATTTTGGAAGAGTCCAAAGGGCGCAATGAGAGCCTGGATTCGATGAACCGTCTGGGGCGGCCGGGGCAGCTTCTGCGGCTCAATACCAAAGCTCTGAGGTTTGTGGCCGTGGAATTGGGCGTGAGCGAAACGTTGGTCTCCGCGCTGCCGGTGGCCGTGAGCCTGGAAGACCGCTGGACCTGGCGGTTTCCTACCCCCAGAACCCCGGACCTGTGGTCCACAGAATTCCAAAAAAATGCCCGGAAGATTTCCCCGGAAGGACTGTGGGGCGTGGTGGTGAGCGTTCCTGGAATCGTGGACCAGGAAAAATCCACGGTGCTTTTCTCGCCGAACCTGCACTGGCTGGAGAAGGCCAGCGTGCCAGCGCTGGTGGCCCGTTCTTATGATTTGCCGGTGGTGCTGGTGCAGGAAATCCGGGCACTCGCGCTGGGGCAGCTCACGGCGGAACCGGGAGGAGACGATTTTCTGCTGGTGGATTTTGGGCAGGGTGTGGGTGGGGCGATCGTGCTCGGGGGCAAGCTTTACGAGAACGCGATGCCGCTGAGCGCGGAGGTGGGCCACACGCCGATCAAGGGGAATGAGCGCGCCTGCGGTTGCGGGGCCCGGGGCTGTCTGGAGACGCTGGCATCCGAGGCGGGCCTGCTGGAGAGTCACAATGCCGCCCACCCTGACCATACCGCGAGGTGGCCCGAATTAGTGCAGGCCTTGCGCGACCGGGGAATGGAACCCTGGCTCAAGTCCACCCTCGAGGCAGCCGCGCGGGTGATTGCCGGCGCGCTCAATGTGCTGGGCGTCCGGCGGGTGGTCATCACGGGCACCCTGGCGGAAATGCCGCCCGAGGTCACCCGCTTTCTGGCGGCGGCCATTACCCGCGGCGCGCTCTGGGGGCGCTTTGGCGAAGTGCAAGCCACCGTGGTCCCGCATCGGCGGGCGGCGGGGTTGGTGGCGGCCGGCATTGACCGCCTGCTGCTGCCCGAAATGGAAGAACCCGCACGCGCCGGCAAAACTCAAACTCGAAACACATGAGCAACAAATATTCAATTGGTTTGGACTATGGCACCAACTCGGTGCGGGCTTTGATCGTGGACGTGAAGAACGGGCGCGAGGTGGCGAGCGCGGCCTGGAATTATGCGCGCGGCACCCAGGGTGTGATCCTGGCGCGGGACCCCAACCTGGCACGGCAGCATCCGCAGGATTACGTGGACGGGGCGGAATCCGCGATTCGCCAGGCTTTGGCGAAGGCGCGCAAGACCACGCGCGGATTCAGCGCCGCCCACATCATCGGGATTGGGGTCGATACGACCGGGAGCACGCCCTTGCCAGTCGATGCCAGCGGTCAGCCGCTGGCATTCCAAAAGAAGTTCGCCAACCATCCGGCCGCCATGGCCTGGCTGTGGAAAGATCACACCAGCGTGGCTGAAGCGGCTGAGATCACCGGGCTGGCCCGCAACATCCGGCCGCAATACCTGGCTAAATGCGGCGGCACCTATTCCAGCGAATGGTTCTTCAGCAAGATTCTGCATTGTTTGAGGACGAGTCCGGAGGTTTTCAAAGCCGCGCATTCCTGGGTGGAACTGGCGGATTACATCCCCGCCGCGCTGACCGGCACCGAGGCGCCAGACAAGTTGATTGCCGGCATCTGCGCCGCCGGGCATAAGGCCATGTATCACCCGGATTGGGGTGGTTATCCGGACGTGGAGTTTTTGGGCCAGCTTGACCCCCGGCTGGGCCAACTGCGCGACCGGCTCTGCCCGCGGGTGCAGGCGGTGGATAAGGCGGTGGGCGGGTTGACCCAGGCCTGGGCGAAACGCACGGGGCTGCCAGCAGGCATCCCGGTGGCGGTGGGGGCATTTGATGCACACCTGGGCGGTGTAGGCTCCGGCATTGCGCCGGGCACGCTGGTCAAGATCATCGGGACGAGCGCCTGCGACATGATGGTCGTGCCGCAAAGTGTGAGCCTGGCGGACGTTCCGGGCCTGTGCGGCATTGTGCCAGGCAGCATTTTGCCGGGCTATCACGGCGTGGAGGCGGGGCAATCCGCGGTGGGCGACATCTTCAATTGGTTTGTTAATTACATTCAACCTCTGGGGAAAAAGACCGGCACGCACGAGGCGCTCAGCGCGGAGGCCGCGAGGCTCAAGCCGGGCGAATCGGGGTTGCTGGCGCTGGATTGGAACAATGGCAATCGCACCGTGTTAGTGGATCAGCGGCTTACCGGGCTGCTGGTGGGGCAAACCCTTTATACCACCCCGGCGGAGATTTACCGGGCGTTGATCGAGGCCACGGCATTCGGCGCGCTGACGATCATCAACCGTTTTGAGGAATACGGGATCAAGGTCTCGCAGGTGGTTAATTGCGGGGGCATTGCCGAGAAGAACCCCCTGGTGATGCAGATCTACGCGGATGTCACGGGCCGGCCGATCAAGATATCGCGCTCGCCCCAGACGTGCGCGCTGGGGGCGGCGATTGCCGGAGCGGTCGTGGCAGGCAAAGCGGCTGGCGGGCACGATAACTTTGCCGCCGGTCAGCAGGCCATGACGGGACTGAAACCCAGGGTGTTCAAACCAAACTCCAGGGCTCATGAGGTTTACCAGCGGCTTTACCGGCTTTATCGCCAGCTCCACGATGCCTTTGGCACCCGTGACGGAAACAGCCAGCTTTATGATCTCATGAAGGAATTGATTGAGATCCGAACCGCCGCCCGCAAGTAAGAACGCATGTTAAAGAACCTCAAAGAAGCGGTATATGAAGCCAATTTAGCCTTGGTGCGGGAGGGTTTGGTAATCCAAACCTGGGGTAATGCGAGCGGCGTGGACCGCGAGCGGGGCATGATGGTGATCAAGCCTTCCGGGGTGGCGTATGACCGGCTGAAACCCGCGCAGATGGTCGTGGTTTCGCTGGCCACTGGCCAGCCCGCTCCCGGCCAGCTTAATCCGAGCTCGGACGCGCCCACCCATCTGGTTTTGTACCGCGCATTTGCGGGGATCGGCGGGGTGGTGCATACGCATAGTCTATTTGCCACCGCCTGGGCGCAGACGGGCCGGGGCGTGCCCGCGCTGGGCACGACGCATGCCGACTATTTTCACGGGACCATTCCCTGCACCCGGCGGTTGACGGAGGCGGAGATTCGCGGCGAATACGAGGCCCACACCGGCGACGTGATTGTGGAAACCTTTTCCGGGCGCGACCCGCTGCATTGCCCCGGCGCGCTGGTGGCCAGCCATGGCCCGTTCGCGTGGGGCAAATCAGTGACCGATGCCGTGCATAACGCGGTGGTCCTGGAGCACGTCATTCGCCTGGCCCGGGAAACCATCGCAGTTTTTCCTTCCGCAAAACCGATGCAGGAGGTATTGCTCGATAAGCATTTTTTCCGAAAGCACGGTCCTGGCGCTTACTATGGCCAGGCGGCGCCCCGGAAAGGGTGCGGAATTTCAGATAAACGAAAACAATGAATCAGCAATCTATGCAAGCAAAATACCAATGGCTTAGCCTTGTTCCAGCCCTTGTGGGCGCCGTGCTCCTGGCCGGCTGCTCCAGCTTTAAACCTGCCTCCCCGGATCATGTGAGCCGGCAGGCGTTTGGCACCATGCCAGATGGCCGCCAGGTCCAACTGTTTACGCTGCGCAACAGCAAAGGGGCGGAGGCGCGCATCATGGATTACGGCGGCGTGGTGGTTTCTCTCAAGATGCCGGATCGGAACGGCAAGCTGGGCGATGTGGTGCTGGGGTTCGACAAGCTGGAAGACTACATCAAAGACAGCCCTTACTTTGGATGCCTGGTGGGCCGCTACGGGAATCGCATCGCCAAAGGCAAGTTCACGCTGAATGGCAAGCAATACACCCTGGCCACCAATAACGACGCCAACCATCTGCATGGCGGAATCAAAGGCTTCAACAAAGTGCTTTGGAGCCCGTCCATCGTGGCCCGGGCCGATGGCACCTCTCTCAAACTCCAGTACACCAGCGTGGATGGCGAGGAAGGCTACCCGGGAACCTTGAACGTCACGGCCGTTTATACCCTGACGGAAGACAACGCGCTGAAGCTCGAATACACCGCCACCACCGACCAGGACACCGTGCTGAACCTGACCCATCACTCCTACTTCAACCTGGCCGGCGGGGGCGATATCCTCGGCCACGAGGTGATGATGCCCGCCGACCGGTTTACACCGGTGGACAGCACGTTGATTCCGACCGGGGAACTCAAGCCGGTGGAAGGAACGCCGTTCGATTTCCGGAAGCCAACCACCATCGGGGCGCGCATCGGACAAAACGACGAGCAGTTGAAGTTTGGCAAGGGCTACGACCACAACTGGGTGTTTACCAAGGCGCCGGGACAATTTACCATGCTGGCGCGGGTGGTTGAACCGACCACTGGCCGCGTGCTGGAAGTGCTTTCGACCGAACCCGGACTCCAGTTCTACTCCGGCAACTTCCTGGATGGCACGCTGAAGGGCAAGAATGGGCAGGTTTACCAGTTCCGCAACGGTTTTTGCATGGAGCCCCAGCACTTTCCGGATTCCCCTAATCAGCCGAATTTCCCGTCCGTGGTGCTTAAGCCCGGTCAGGTTTACAAGAACACCATTGTTTACCGGTTCTCGGTGAAATAGATCCCTGTGCGTCCCGGTTTCCCGCACGTGGGAAACCGGGCGCCATTCACCCTCAACCTTGCTTCCCTACTCCCATGACCCCCATCATTCTTGCAGCGGCACAACCCCGCCACGGCACTTTGATCGGCATTGATTGGCTTGCCATCGCCATCTATTTCCTGGTTCTGCTCGTAGTCGCCTGGAAGGCGATCACCAAGGAGAAAGAGACCACGGCGGATTACTTCCTGGCTGGCCGGAACCTGAGTTGGTGGGTGATTGGCGCTTCGATCTTCGCCTCAAATATTGGTTCTGAGCACATTGTGGGGCTGGCGGGTTCGGGCGCGAAAGACGGGGTGGCCCTGGCCCATTACGAGTTGCATGCATGGTGTTTGCTGGTGCTGGCGTGGGTGTTCGTGCCGTTTTATGCGCGGTCCCTCGTGTTCACGATGCCCGAATTCTTGGAGCGCCGCTTCTCCACCAGTTCGCGCTACGTGCTCTCCGTGGTTTCGCTCATCACCTTCATCGTATCCAAGATCGCAGTCGGCATCTTCGCCGGCGGCGTCGTTTTCGGGACGCTGCTGCCGGAGTTGAAAATCACCCTGGGCTCCATCGTCATCGACAGCTTCTGGATCGGTTCGGTGCTGGTCATCGTGCTCACCGGGCTTTACACCATGCTCGGAGGCATGCGCGCGGTGGCATACAATGATGCCGTGCAGGTCGTGGTGCTGATTTGCGGGTCCGGGCTGCTCACGATATATGGCCTGATTGAACTGGGCGGCTGGGGCGAACTCCGGCGCATCTGCGGCTCCGAAATGTTCAACCTGTGGAAACCCCTCATCCCCGATGGCATGCAAGGCACCTGGGCGCCCGTGAAGGAACCCACCCGGATTGCCTGGTATTTCAACACGAATTTCCCCTGGCTGGGCATGGCCATTTGCGCCCCGGTGATCGGCCTGTGGTATTGGTGCACGGATCAGTACATCGTTCAGCGCGCCCTGGGCGCTCCCAACCAAAATGTCGCCCGCCGCGGGAGCATCTTCGCCGCCTTCCTCAAGTTGTTTCCGGTGTACCTCTTCATCATCCCCGGTTTGATTTGCTTTGCGCTGGCCAAGAGCGGGAAGGTCCCCGGTCTGGCTCCGGTCTATGACGCCACCACCGGCCAGGCCACCGCCTCCGCCCAGGGGGCTTTCCCCTTGATGGTCGAGCACCTGCTGCCGCCGGGTTTGCGGGGCATCGTCGTCGCCGGCTTGCTTTCCGCCTTGATGGGATCGCTGGCGGGTGTCTTTAATGCCTGCTCCACGCTCTTCACCGTGGACATTTACGAAAAACTCAGGCCCAAAGCCACGCAGAAGGAACTCGTGAAGGTTGGCCGCAGGGCGACCGCGGTCATGGTTCTTATCGCCATGCTCTGGATCCCGGTCGTTAAGGGCGCCGATGGCCTCTACAACTACCTGCAAGCTGTGCAAGGCTACCTCGCTCCCCCCATTTTCGTCGTGTTCTTCTTCGGCGTCTTTTGGAAACGCCTGAACGCCCAGGGCTGTTTCTGGGCCATGGTAATCGGCTTCATCCTCGGCCTTTTCCGCATGCTGGTCGATACGCCCATCACTCTGGGTCTGGAGAAATTCAAGCACGGATATCCCGAGGGTTCTTTCTTCTGGATCGTCAACAACATCAACTTCCAGTATTTCAGCATCCTCATCACCCTGGTATCCGCCATCGTCATGATCGTGGTCAGTTACGCAACCGCCAAACCCGACTATGCAAGGATGACGGGTCTCACCTTCGCCACCTCGTCCGATGGTGATAAAGCAGCCACGCGCGCCAGTTGGGATTGGCGGGAGGTCGGAGCCTCCGCGGTGGTGCTGGCGTTCATCATCGGGGCTTACCTTTATTTCCGCGGTTGAACCCCGATCACACATGAACTCGTTAAAACGCTTTTGGCTCGCCGGCCTGGTGGCTGGTTTCACGTTCGCCGCTTGTGCCCAGGCCCCGCTCGTTTACGAAGCCGGGACGGGACCGGGCAAAGGCAGGCATATTGTGTTCCTGGCCGGGGATGAAGAGTACCGGTCCGAGGAAGCCTTGCCCATGATGGCCAGAATCCTGGCAACGCACCATGGATTCAAATGCACGGTCTTGTTCTCCCTCGACCCGCAAACGGGCGCCATTGACCCGTTAGCGACCACCAACCTGCCTGGCACTCAGGTGTTGAGTTCCGCCGATCTTTGCTTCATGAGCCTGCGCTTCCGCGATTTGCCGGACGAGCAAATGAAGCCCATCGTGGATTATGTCAGTGCCGGCAAGCCGATCATCGCCCTGCGCACCAGCACGCATGCCTTCGCCTTCAAGGTCCATAAGTCAGGCCCTTATGCGAAATATGACTGGCAGGACAAGGGATGGCCAGGCGGTTTTGGCCAGCAGGTGCTGGGCGAAACCTGGGTCAACCATCACGGCGACCACGGCAAACAAAGCACGCGCGGCGTCCTCAATCCCGCCTTCAAAGGCCATCCGGTTTTGCGCGGGGTTGCTGATATCTGGGGACCCACCGATGTTTATGGGGTGATTCATTTGCCCGCCGACGCCCAGGTCCTGGTGTGGGGGCAGGTGCTGGCGGGGATGAACCCCTCTGATCCGGCGGTGGCGGGCGCTAAAAACCAGCCCCCGATGCCACTGGTGTGGCTGCGGGAATACCAGGGCCAGACCGGCAAGACGAACCGGGTGGTGACGAGCACCATTGGTGCGGCCGTGGACCTGGAGAATGAAGGGTTGCGCCGGTTGCTGGTCAACGCCGCCTATTGGGCCGTCGGCCTGGCGGACCGCATCCCCGCACAGGCAGACGTGAGTTATCTGGAACCCTATAAGCCCTCCTGGTTTGGGTTTGGCAAGCACCGCCAGAATGTGAGCCCCGCCGATCTTAAAGCGGGTCCCGCCCATTGAGCCAGGGGGCCTGTTTGTTGGGGGATTCAGAATCAGCGCGAGCGGAGACCGGTCTGGCGGGAGCGGCAGCGCTCGAATCCGCCATCGGACCGCCTCCCGGAAGCCCGGGAGTCGGGCGGGGTTTTTCTCGACCAGGAGCCGCAGCCCCGCTAGTGTCTATTTGTTTTCAACCGCAGGTGAGTTATGGATGAACTATTAAAACTGTTGCAGACTAACGCGCTGGAGTCCCGCGATAACCTGGCGCGCATGCTGGCCATTCCCGTGGAGGAAGTGAGCCGCCGAATCGACGCTTTCGAGAAATCGGGCGTGATTCGCGGCTACCAGGCCATTCTGAATGAAGACCAGTTGGCCCTGGAGAAGGTCACGGCCGTGATTGAGGTGAAAGTAACCCCGCAGCGCGAGGGCGGTTTCGATACCATTGCCGAGCGGGTCAGCCGTTTTCCGGAGGTTCGCTCGGCCTACCTGATGAGCGGCACCTATGACCTCCTGTTGTTCGTGGAGGGGCGCACGTTGCGCGAGGTCGCGGGGTTTGTCAGCGAGCGGCTGTCGCCCCTGGCGGGGGTGCTTTCCACGTCCACCCATTTCATGCTGAAGACCTATAAACGTTTTGGCGTGCTGATGCACCAGGAAAACTCCGATGAACGGCTCAGCATCACTCCGTGATTTTCTGAACACCACCGTGCGGGACATCCCGCGCTCGGGCATTCGCGACTTCTTCGACATCGTTTCCACGATGAAGGATGTCGTCAGTCTGGGGATTGGCGAACCAGACTTTGACACGCCCTGGCATGTCCGCGAATCGGCGGTGTTCGCCCTGGAGCGCGGAGTTACCCATTACACCAGCAACCTGGGCTACCTGGAGCTCCGAAAAGCCCTGGCCCGGTATGCCGCCAAAATGTTTGGGGCGGGTTACGACCCGGAATCCGAGATCCTCGTTACGGTGGGCGTCAGTGAAGCCCTGGACCTGGCGTTGCGGGCGCTGGTCAACCCCGGGGACGAGGTGCTGTATCACGAGCCCTGCTACGTTTCGTATCGCGCCACGATCCTGTTTGCGCATGGCACGCCGCGCCCGGTGGTTACGCGGGCGGAAAACGGGTTCCGGTTGACCCGCGAGATGTTGGAACGTGAGGTGACGCCACGCACGAAGGTGCTGTTGCTGAATTTTCCGAACAACCCGACGGGGGCGGTGATGAGCCGCGAAGACCTGGAGGGCATCGCGGCCTTTGCCCGGGAGCGCAACCTGGTGGTGATCACGGATGAAATTTACGCGGAACTGACGTATGACGGACCGCACATCAGCCTGGTGAGCCTGCCGGGCATGCGCGAGCGAACCCTGCTGTTGCACGGCTTTTCCAAGGCCTGGGCGATGACCGGTTTCCGGCTGGGCTATGCCTGCGGCCCGGCGGAGTTGGTGGATGCAATGATGAAAATCCACCAGTACACGATGCTGTGCGCTTCCTCCCTCAGCCAAAAAGCCGCTATTGAGGCATTGGCGCGCCCCGAAATCGACGTGACGGAGATGGTCGATGAGTACCGGCGGCGGCGTAACTTCCTGGCGGCGGCGTTTGCCGATCTCGGCCTGGAATGCCATCGTCCGCTGGGCGCTTTTTACGCCTTCCCGAGCATCGCCAAATTTGGCATCCCCGCCCGGGACTTCGCGTTGAGACTGCTGCACGAAGAAAAGTTGGCCGTGGTGCCCGGCACAGCGTTTGGGGAATGCGGCGAGGGTTTTGTGCGATGCGCCTATGCCACCAACATGGCCAATATCGAAGAGGCGATGGTTCGATTGCGGCGTTTTATCAACCGCCTGTAATGCCACACAACGCCAATCCCGCTGGAACGCGGCAGCCCGAGGCCTCGGGCATCCTGGATGGCAGCCCGCGGAGTTTTTTTTTGCGTCTGGAGGAGCTTGAGCGGCGTAACACCCTGTTGGAAGCAGAGAACCGGGAACTCAAAGCGCGGTGCGAAGCGGTCTCCAGCGAGACGGACTTCCGCCAGGTCATCGATGCCTCGCCGGTGCCGCTTTCGGTGGATGACATGAAAGGCACCATCGAGTACGTGAACCGGAAGTTCGTGGAGAAGTTCGGGTACACGTTGAAGGACGTGCCGACTTCGGCGGAATGGTTCGCGCGCGCTTACCCGAATCCCGAGTATCGGCGGCTGGTGGCCGAACAGTGGAGAGGTTTTTTAAAGCGTGGCTTGCCGTCCGGCAAGGATATCGGCCCGCTCGAAGTGGAGGTCACGTGCAAGGACGGCTCGTTGCGGCGCATGGAGTTTGTGGGGACGGTGCTGGGCCGCCGCCTGCTGGTGGCAGGCAACGACATCACGGAGCGCAAGCGGCTCGAAACCCAGATTCTCAAAATCTCCGAGCAGGAACAGGAGCGCATTGGGCAGGACCTGCACGATGGACTTTGCCAATTGCTTAGCGGGATCAAATTCAAAACCACCCTGCTGGAGCAGAAGTTGATGGCCAAGGGGCTTGGTGAATCGCGCGATGCGGCCGCGCTGGAGGGCTTGCTCAACTCCGCCATTGAACAGGCGCGGAATATTTCGCGAGGGCTCCACCCGGTGGACCTGGAAGCCCGGGGGCTCATGTCAGCCCTGGAGGAACTCGCGGCCAGTGTGGCCAGTGTCTATGGCATTTCCTGCACCTGCCAATGCACACAGCCCGTGCTGGTGCATGATCACCTGGCGGCCACGCATTTGTACCGCATCTGCCAGGAAGCCATCAACAACGCCGTCAAACACGGCCAGGCGAACCGCGTGGTGGTCCGCCTGCTGGCTGAAGGGGACCGCCTCTCTCTGGTCATCAAGGACAACGGCCAGGGCTTCCCCGCGCGTTCGAAAAAGAAAAAGTCCGGCCTGGGATTGCCCCTGATGAACTATCGTGCGCGCACCATCGGCGCGGCCCTCTCCATCCTGGCCGATCCGAAGGGCGGAACCGTGGTGCAATGTTCCTTGCGCAACCCCGCTGCCAGGCCGTCCCCCGCCAACTAATATGGCCGCACGTCGAACCACCCTTTCCAGCAGCCGCAAGCGGCGGATTTTCCTGGTTGAAGACCACCCGGTGACCCGCGAAGGTTTCGCGCAATTGATTAATTACCAAGCGGACCTGGAGGTTTGCGGCCAATCCGGTTCGGCCGGGAAGGCCCTCGGCGCCCTCGAGACGAACCGGCCTGATCTGGTTATTGTGGACATTTCATTAGCCGATTCCAACGGCCTGGAGTTGATCAAGGATTTGAGAGTGCGGTATCCCAAGCTGCCCAGCCTGGTACTGTCAACCCACGACGAGGCGCTGTTTGCCGAACGGGCCTTGCGCGCGGGGGCGGCGGGCTATGTGATGAAACAGGCGCCCACCAGCGAGGTGATGGCCGCCATTCGGGAGGTCCTGGGTGGCCGGTTGTATCTGAGCGAAGCGATGCGCACCCGGGTGGTTCATAAACATTTGCAGGGGCCGGACCACTCGACCGGCGTGGAGGCCTTGAGTGACCGGGAACTGGAAGTTTTCCAACTCCTCGGCGAGGGCCACACCACGCGCCAAATGGCCGCGCGGCTGCACCTGAGCGTGAGCACCATCGAAACCTACCGGGCTCATATCAAACAAAAGCTGAGGCTTACCAACGCCATGGAATTGGTCCATCGGGCGGTGGAGTGGTCCAACTCTCAGAGAACCTGAGCGGGGGGGCATCGTGGAATCCATGATGACTAAATCATGTCCGCCATGATTTTTTTAAGAAAGCTCGTTGACTACTCTGCTGGGCGTGACTCCGGCGCCGTTTTTCTCACCGGGTCACAAGATATGACGAACACACGCATTATCGACGAGTTTACGGGCCTGAACATTTCGCGCCAGCGCAAGTACCAGCTTCGGATGCAGCGCGACAAACGATGCACCGAATGCGGCGACGTCGCCACGCAGGGGTCTCGCTGCCTCAAACACCTGGTCAAGGCCCGCGAACGCCAGCGCAAGAAGCGCGGGCTCAAGCGCCGGTATTTGAACACCCTCAGTTACAAGCTGGCGGCGCTCGCCTCGGCGGCTTGATCGAGGCAAACCTCAGCCGGAAGGATATTTCAGACAGGTAGGATAGTCAGCCAGGGGAAAAAGGGGCGGCCCGGCAATCGGGTCGCCCTCACCCCGGCAGCCCAACTGGTGGAGTAAGCCAGCCGGCCTTCTCAACAGGTCTCGCACCGGCCCACCGGACACCCGGGGGATTCCCGGGGATGAGCCTCCGGATTGTTTGGCGCATCGAAGGCTTGCTATTACGGCATCGATCCCTAAGCTACACGACCAAGAACCGGTTTCAGTGTGCATGCTATGAAGTCGCTCACGTTTCGTGTACCTGCCTTTATGGCTACGGCTGTATGTTTCACAGCCCTGATGGGCAGCCTTGCCAACACCAATTGGTGGCGTCCTTTCTTTTTCGCCTTCCTGCCCGCCTCCTTCTTTCTGATTGGCAGCCTCCTGTCCAAAATGCACCGGGACCACGCCCGCATGCGCCGCCGGTTGTCGCAGCTTGAACAGCGATTTGCCACGGACAAGGCGGGGGCCAGGGCCCCGGGCTCCGGGCCGCCCGAGTTGGCGGCGGACGGCGAGGAGATTTAGCGTTTCCGGCCAAGCCGCAGGTTCCGCTCGATAAGCTGGCAGCGTTGCTCCACGCACAAGCTCGAGCGCCGGGCATCCTCCGGGGTGTTCAGAGTGTAATCCAACAACCGTTCCACCGAACTGGTTGCCACATACGTTCGGGTATCCGACCCGCCGTAGTAAATGAAGACCTCCCCATTGGGCCGGACCACCCAGCCGTTGGAAAACACCACGTTGGAAACGTCCCCCACTCGTTCCCCGCCCTCGGGTGCCAGGAAATAGCCGCCCGGGCTTTTGATCACCCGTGTGGGATCGTTTGGGTCACACAGGAAAAGGTACAGGACATACCGCATTCCGGCGGCCGTGGTACGCACGCCATGGGCCAGGTGCAACCAGCCTTTGGCGGTTTTCAACGGCGCCGGCCCCAGGCCGTTCTTCCCTTCTTTTATCGAATGGTAATGGCGCGGGTCGATGATTTGCTCCCGCTTGATCACCGGCCTTTCGAGGCTGTCGCACAGCCCCCAGCCAATTCCGTCACCGGCGCCGGTGGCCGCGAAATCCGTCATTGGCCGCGTGTAGAAGGCATATTTCCCCCGCACAAATTCCGGATGCAGCACACAGTTGCGCTGGTGCATGGAACTGGTCTTCAGGTCCGGCAACCGCTCCCAGTCCACCAGGTCTTTGGTGCGCGCAATGCCACAGCGGGCGATCGCCGCTGAGAGGTCCCCCGGCCGGGTGTCGTCATGCCGCTCGGCGCAAAAGAGTCCGTAAATCCAGCCGTCCTCGTGCCGCACCAGGCGCATGTCATACACGTTGGTTTCCTCCGGGTCGTGTTCAGGCAGGCGCACCGGCCGGTCCCAAAAACGAAACCGGTCGAGCCCCGTTTTGCTCTCAGCCACCGCGAAGAACGATTTGCGGTCCCAGCCCTCGACGCGCGCCAGCAGCACGACCCCGCCGTTCCACTCCATGGCCCCCACATTGAACACGCAATTGATTCCGAGCCGGGTCATCAAGCGCGGGTTCGTAGTGGGGTCAAAATCATAGCGCCAGTGCAAGGGAGTGTGCTCGGCGGTCAGCACGGGATGCTCATACCGGTCAAAAATGCCGTTGCCGGGGGCCTGCCTTTTGTTCCGGCGGTTCAGCAGCTTTTCATGGGCGGTGGATAATGCCTTGAGGCGGAGTTTGAAGGTGTTTTTAGTCATGGTGTGGAGTCGTTCAGTGATGGTTGGTGAGCTTCCGGCCGCGGTGCCGGGTGAACCGGGTTGACTGGCAAACGGAGGCGGTGGGCGGCTTCCAGGCAACCGCGGGTGCCGTGATAAGGGCCTTTCCACTCGCTCACCTTGGGGAGGGCAAGGTCGGGTTGGCCCTCCGGTGTGATTCGCCAGAACCATTCACCGTGAACGGGGTCGGCAAGGCGGGTTTCAATGAAGTCCCAAATCTTCCCGGCGGTGTGGAAATAAACCGGGTCACCCGTTATTTGCAGGGCGTTGATGAATCCGACCACCGCCTCCGCCTGCGGCCAGCATTCCTTTCCGGCATCAATTACCCGGCCTTGCCTGCCTTCATAGCATAGAGCGCCGGTGGCATCAATGCCCTCCCGCCTTACCGCCGCAGCCATGGCGGCAGCCACCTCGCGCACCGCGGCCAGCAACCCTGCATCACCCAGGCTCTCCGCCGCTTCACATAAGAGCCAACTGCCTTCGATATCGTGTCCGAAGGTGTAGGTGTCCGATCGCACCCGCCATTGTTCATCGAAAAAATGGTTAAGATGATGGGTTTGAGAGTTCAGGATCCGTTCGAGAAAGAGGGTGATCAGTTCGCGCAACCGCCCGGCCACCAATGGATGCGGCCACACACGCCAAAGATTGGTGTAAGCCTCCAGCACGTGGAGGTGATTGTTCATGGATTTTTTCTCATCCATGTCCTTTTCGCTCAAGCGGTTGTCGGAAGCCTGCGACCAATCCCGCCGACAGACCTCAACATAACCGCCATGGACAGGATCGTGGGCTGCGCTCTCAACCAGGTGGAAGAGTTCGATCGCTCGGTCCAAGGCGGCTTTATCGCCGAATGCCCGATAATACTCCGCCAAAGCGTAAATGCAGAAAGCCTGGCCGTAGATCTTCTTGGAATCATCCAACACCTTCCCGTCTCCGTCGAGGCGCCAGACGGCGCCGCCATGTCGGACATCCCAGAAGTGGTTGAATATTAAGTCATAAGCCCGTGCGGCCATTTGCCCGTAAAGCGGGCCGGGCCGGGTCTGATGTACCGCTGAGAAGGCCCAGAGAATTCGGGCATTCACAATCAGACCTTTCGGCTTGGTGTGGTCCACGCGGAGATCGTTGGTCATCCAGGCCTGCCACCCGCCGTGCTCGGCGTCAAGTGCCGGCCCGCACCAGAACGGCAGGATATGCTCGTGCAGATGCGACTCGATGCGCTCGGCCAATTTAAAGACCGCCTGGGAGTCCATGAATGATCGATTTTCTGGCTGCCATCGGATGAAAGCAACCAGAATACGACAGTCTTAAAGAAATTGAACAAACAGGGAGGAGGGGGGTCAAATGACTGTAACTTTTTTGTTGCAGCAAACACAAACAATGGTAATAGTAACTATAATGAAAAAATTGATGCTCGCAGTAATGTTGGTGGCGTTCACGGTGGCCGCGCAAGCGGGTGACGCCAAGACTTGTACCGATAAAGACAAAGCGGCGTGTTCCAAAAAGTCGGATGTGGCCAAAGCCTGCTGCCCGGCTTCCGGCGATAAACAGGCCAAGTCCTGCCCCTTTTCCAAGGCTGGTAAAGAAACAGTTTCCAAGCCCGTGACCAGCCCGAAGTCAAATTCCTGACCGGCGGCATCTGTTAGCGTTCCTGTCTTTTTTCCTCGCACGAGTGTGCGGGGTTTTTTGTTTGGCGTCTGCGCATGAGGATGAGACGACTGAGCCAGCAGGAGAGCGGGGCCGTAGTGGGATCAAGCTGAGCCGTAATGGCAGCGTTTCGGCGGCGCACGCTCATTTCCGGACGGGCAAGCGGGGCCGGCCGGACGGGTCAAAGGTGGCAATGCCGGCCGGTTCGGCAGGCGTCCTGATCACCGGCAAAGCGGGCGGTTGTGGCGGGGTTTCAGGCGGGAGCGCCCAAGTAGGCATCGATGGCTTGGGCGGCGCGCTTGCCATCGCCCATGGCCAGAATCACGGTGGCCGCGCCGCGCACAATATCGCCGCCGGCAAATACTCCCGGGATGGTGGTCATCAGCTTCTCATCCACGACGATGTTGCCCCATTTATTAAGTTTCAAATCCGGGCAGGTGGCGGTGAGCAGGGGGTTGGCGCGGGTGCCAATGGCCACCACCACAACGTCACAGGGAACCAGGAATTCTGACCCGGGAATGACCTCCGGCCGGGCGCGCCCGGAAGCGTCGGGTGCCCCAAGCTTCATGCGCACGCACTTGAGACCGGTTACCCAGCGTTTCTCATTGCCGATGACTTCAACTGGAGCGACCAGGAATTCGAACTCGATCTCCTCCTGTTCGGCATGGTGAATTTCCTCCGCCCGGGCGGGCATTTCGGTGCGGGTCCGCCGGTAAATGATCATGGAGGATTGCGCGCCGATGCGCTTGGCGGTGCGGGCCGCATCCATGGCCACGTTCCCGCCGCCCACGGTGGCGACGCGCTGGCCTTGCAGCACGGGGGTGTCCGACCTGGGGAACTGATAGGCGGCCATCAGGTTCACCCGGGTCAGGTATTCGTTGGCGGAATAGACGCCTTTGAAATTCTC
>JBBQYD010000049.1:0-17504 GCA_038209025.1 Verrucomicrobiota bacterium
GGTGATCGGCGCTCGGATCGGGACCGAGGGCAGCGGGGTTGGCGGCTGGGCCGGAGGTTCGGGTGGCCGCGGAGCAGAAAACGTCCCATGGCCGTTAGTCCCAAATCGCGGTTTCATCAGCGGAATCGTTCCCGGCAGGGGTGACGGGAAGGCTTCCGGCGCTCTGGGCGGTGGAGCGGATTGGAGCGACCCGCGATTTATGGCGAGTTTTAATGGGGTGTCACCGGCTGGCTTGGGCAGCCCATTGGGGGAGGGTGGCGGTGTGACTTTGTCGGAGAATTGCCCGCCACCTTTTTGATCAAAGGGGCTGCTGATTTCCTCGGGTACTTCCACCTGCTGCTGAACTCGGCGCCGGGTAATCAGCGCGGGATTTAGCCGGCTGACAATCTCCTCCAGGGGCAGCGTAACCCAGGTGGCATCCCGGTCCGATTCGTAAGCGAAGACCTCCGGCGCCAGGTGCCGCAGTTCTCCAAAGGTAATTTTGACCTGGCCGCGCATGATCTGACTGAGAACTTTTTCCAACGGAATGGAAATCGTGCATCCGCCCACATCCGGCTGCAGCACGCGGGGGTGCAGTTCCAGCGGAAGCGAGGCGAGGATTTTCTGGAGCGGCACTTCCACGCCTTTGGCGGTGTGCCCATTACCGTTGAGGTTGCGGGAGTCATTCCCGTTTCTGGGGATGCCCACATAGGCGGACACCAGGTTGCGCTTTGGCTGGGTGGGGGCTGGGGGGCTCGGTTCGGGCGCGGGAGGCGCGGGTTGCGCCCCGGGCGCTTTGCCCGCCAGTTTGCGCAAGAACTCAAAGAATTTCGTTTTCACAGGAAACGTTTTGGAAAAATCTGCCGCTAATGTAGTTCAACACTCACATCGCCCGGATTTCCAGGGACCCCAAACCGTTGGTTGTCGTGCCGATGCGATTTGCCACTTAAATGTTGATCATCCTTCATCATTACTCGAGGTTGTGAGGGCAGGTTTCGTGCCAGACGCGCCGGCATTTAATAAACATTCACGGAATAGCACGCGGGATGAAACCAATATCGATCATCACGCGCCCGATAGGTTCGGATTGCCGCTCCGCCTGTCTCAGGGATGGACGCCGCATGTCAGGATGTGGGCAATCGGCCACCGAAGAGACGGGAAACGCACGGTGTGGCAGCCCGGTACCGGGTGGCGTGCGGTTAGCAGGCCGGGTGGACGGAATCGCTTGCCGAAGCGTGGGTGGTCGCCACGCTGGGACCTCAGGGCCAGTCGTGTCACCTGGGAAAATGAGCTTTTTGGTACAAAGGGAACGGGCCTTGCTGTAGGAACCATCTCGACGTAAGTTGACACCTGTAAAGTTGATGGAATCTCGTAATAAAGTATTGCTGGTGGATGATGATCCGGGGTTGCTGGAGACCTACCGCGAATTGCTGGCGCGGCTCCCAAGCGGCCCCGAGATCCATACCGCCAGTTCGGGAGCCCGCGCCCTGGCCCGGCTCGATTCCGAGCCGTTCCGCCTCCTCATTTGCGATCTCAAGATGCCGAAGATGGACGGCTTGCAGGTTCTTACCATTGTGCGACGCAAGTTCCCCCAGATGCGGACGGTGGCTCTGACGGCGGTCACCGACGAGCAGTTTCGATCGCGGATTTACGCGCTCGGCGTGGATCTGTTCTGGCACAAGCCCGGCAACGAACAGGAGATCCGGTTATTTCTCGAGTGCCTCGAATCTTTCTTGGGGGCGGAGGCTGACCATCCGGGTTTTCGCGGTGTCCAAAGCAAGAGCCTGATGGATATCGTGCAGTTGGAATGTATTTCACAAAGCTCATCAGTGCTTCGCATTACGAACGGAGATCAGACCGGCAGAATCTGGATACAAGAGGGCGAGGTCATTGATGCGGATGCGGGAGAACTGCAAGGGGAAATGGCCTTTCGCAAGATATTATCCTGGCGGACGGGAGCATTTGAGATGCTGCCGGCCGAGCCCGCTCACCCGCGCGCCATCAGGCAGTCCTATAATGGGCTGCTGCTGGAAGCGGCCCAGGCGCTGGATGAGGAACTGGGCAGGCAGGCGGAGGTGAATACTTCCGCGGATCACCCGGTCGTGCAGCGACTTTCCGGAATTCCCGAATTGGAGTTCGCCCTGGCTTTGGAAGCAGGCAAAGCGGAGCCTATCGTCCTGCGGGGACCCGAGGATCGCGACCGCATGATCGCCTGGATGCGGACAACTTTGGCTGATTTCCGGGCGGTGGGCGAACGCCTGCGGGCCGGCCCGGTCAGATCCATCGAAGGACGGGGAGTGCATCGGAACGTTACCATCGCGCAGGCTGGCCTGACCGAGCTCTGCATGGGATGGAAATCCAGCCTCACCCCGGCGCGGATTCGCGAGCTAACCAGGAAGGTGACATCACTATGGGCCTCCTGAACATGTTCTCCAAGCCCGCCGCCAGCTTGCTCCGGCTGCCTTCCGGAAGCTTTACCATTTCCCGGGAAGGGAACATCGTCGTGGGTACCATTCCTTCCATCTATCCTCCCGATTTGCTTGAGGAATTGGCCCGGTGCGTCCTCGCCGCCTTTCGCGGCGCGGTCGAGGCGCAAGCGCCCCTGACGGAGTTGATCATTCAGTATCCGGGATTTAAAATCACCGCCCGGGAATTGCGTGGCGGTGCCGTAGTGTTCCTTGTGCCCGAGGCACTCGCCACCGCCCCCTACCAGCAGTAAGGCTTTGTTATGCAGAATAAGAAATTGGACCAACTGATCAGCCAGATGGAGAACTACCTGGAGTGCTGGAAGCAGTTTAACAATTTCGTCAACCTCGCCCGCGCGAAGAAATTCAACGCCGAGGACGACGTGCAATTCCTTGAAATCAAGAGCCTGATCATCCAGGAGCTTGAAATCATTCTCGCCAGTGTGGATGTCCCGAACCCCACCAAGGAGGAGATCCACGCCCTGATCGGGAGCGCGCCGTCCCTGCGCTTCCTTTCTGAGATGGGGGAGGGGCCGCTTCGCAACCTGGAGAGCCAGTGGCACAAGATTTATATTGGCTGGCATGCCATCCTGGGCCAGCTCAAAGTGCGGCAGCGGGAGGAAGACTCAAAATCCACTCTATCCTCCATGTTCTCGAAAAAGAAGCAGTGATTCCGCTGCGGGAAATCCGGGCTTGAGTTTTAGGCGGCTTTTTCGTCTCTCCTTGGGATGCCTGAATGGTTTGCCGTCATTTTGCTCGGGATTATTGAGGGAATCACTGAATTTCTGCCAATTTCCTCCACTGGGCATCTGCTGATTGCCGAACAGTGGCTGCCGCGTCAATCGGATCTCTTCAACGTGGTGATTCAATCGGGGGCGGTGCTGGCGGTTATTCCGCTCTTCAAGCAACGGTTTCAGCAATTCATCTTTCGCTGGCGTGAGCGCGACACCCAGGATTACCTGCTTAAGATAGCGGTGGCTTTTGTCATCACCGGCATCGGCGGTTTGATGCTGGAGAAGGCAGGTTTTAAACTCCCGGATCATATGCTGCCGGTGGCCATCGCCCTGCTGGCGGGTGGGGTGGCTTTTGTCCTGGTCGAACAACGTCTCAAAGGCAGGTCCCTCATGAATGAGATCACCTGGCCGGTGGTGCTGGCGGTCGGGCTCGGACAACTGCTGGCGGCGGTTTTTCCGGGGACGTCACGCTCGGGCACCACCATTCTGCTGGCCCTGATCCTGGGATTGAACCGGGTGGCGGCCACCGAATACACTTTCCTGGTTGGCATTCCCACCATGCTGGCGGCAGGTGGCTTGAAAATATTCAAAGCCTTCCACCAGGCCCACGGCGCGCCACCCGAGAATTGGACCATGGTCATGCTGGGGTGTGTGGTTTCCGGCGTAGTCTCCTTTCTGGCAGTCAAATGGCTGCTGCGTTACGTGCAAACCCACACGTTTATCGCTTTCGGCTGGTACCGGATAGCCGTTGGCGTGGCATTGGTTGCCTTGTGGGGCTGCGGGTCGGCGCCCTCGTCGGAGAGCCGGGAACACCCGGCGGTGCATCGCGCCCCCGCCGTGTCGTCACCCTGGCCGGGTTAGGGAGCCGGTATGAAGATCTTCTGGCCCACCCGCATTTTTTCGGGCACCAGCTTGGGGTTGGCTTTGCGGATTTGGTCCATGGTCACTTTGACGCCTTTCTCGCGGCAGGCCTGCACGATTGCGGAAAGGGAATCTCCCTGCTGAACGACGTATTCGAAACCGGCTTCCGGTCTTGACGCTTGTTGCTTGGCATCTTCCTCCGGTGGGCTTGCCGGGTGCGACTTTGGCGGGGGCGTTGAGGCCAGCAATTTGCCCAGCTTCGCTATCTCCCCCTTGATTAGTTCGTTGTCGTCGCTGCGTTTCTTGTCCACTTCGCGGACCCGATCCGCGAGGTGTTTGAGATCCGCGGCGGTGGCATACTCCTCGCGCGGCTGGCTGGCCGCCTGCTCGCGCAGGGCGGAGACTTCCCGGGAAATCTGCGAAAGTTGCTGCTGCAGGGCTTTGCCGCGTTCGACCAAATCCTCAATTTGCCCGTTGAGCTTGTTCAAGCGTTCTTCAGTCGCAGCATCCTGGGACCAGGCGGACACACTCATGATCAGCGGCAGCACCACCGCAAACCAACATACTTTCTTCATAAGGCGAACATTATGGAGGTGATCGGCCAAGTTCAAGGTCGAAAGGATGACAACCTGTAGGCCGGCCCCATCAGTTTTCGATGAGGCTTTGCCGCTTTTGTGCTTTGATCCGCGAAGCGGGCCTCTAAATTACGGGCGTGACGGTTTTGGAAGCCATTCAGCGCAGCGGCGAATTCCTCGGTAAAAAGGGGGTGGAATCACCGCGCTTAAATGCCGAGTTGCTCCTGGCCGAGGTGCTGCGCGTGCCGCGGATGCGTTTATATCTGGATTTTGAACGGGTGCTGGCCGAGGCGGAAGTGAATGACTTGAGGGTGATGGTGGTCCGCCGTTCGCAACGGGAGCCGCTGCAGCATATCCTTGGGCGCGTCAACTTTTGCGGTCTCGATTTTAAGGTGACCAAGGAGGTGCTTATTCCCCGGCCGGAGACGGAGTTGCTCGCGGAACTGGCTTGGAAGTTCCTCGCGGAGATGGCGCCTGAGCCCCGGGTTTTTGACTACGGCACCGGCAGCGGGTGTCTGGCGATCACGCTGGCGGTGAGAATTCCCGCCGCGCAAGTCCTGGCGGTGGATATTTCAGCCGCGGCACTGGAGGTGGCGCGCGAGAATGCGGTCGCTCACCAGGTGGCGGAGCGGGTGCGGTTCGCGCACGGGGACGCCCTTGCCTGCCTTGAGCGGGGCTTGACCCTGGTGGTCGGCAATCCCCCTTACATAGCCCGCGGCGCAATGGCGGGATTGCCCGCGGAGGTGCGGGATTACGATCCCAGCCTGGCCCTGGATGGGGGCGTTGACGGCCTGGATCACTATCGGCGCATCGCCATGCAGGCCGGCCCTTCGGTCGTCGCTGGTGGCAAGGTCATGCTCGAGTTTGGGGACGGGCAGGGCGGTGCGATCACCGAGATTTTCCAAAAGCAAAACTGGATTGTGGAAGCCCTGGTGGAAGATTACAATCGCCAGCCGAGAATCCTTGTGGCGGCGCCAGGACCGGATGGTCGCAGTTGAGATGCCGCGGGAGACTGAATGCTGGTTTGAAATCTCATGGATAGTTTACTCATAAAAGGCGGTGTGCCGCTGCACGGCGAAGTCGAAATCAGCGGGGCAAAAAACGCCGTTTTGCCAATCATGGCCGCCGCGCTGCTGACCAGCGAGCCCTGCGTGATCCGGCGCGTTCCTGACCTGAGCGATGTGCGGTTCATGGGGCAGATACTAACGTGGCTGGGGGCGCAGGTGCGGTTTGAGGATGGCGCGGTCCATATTCACGCGCGCAAAATCAAAGGGGACGGTGACTACGACCTGATCCGCAAGATGCGGGGCTCAATCTGCATCATGGGCCCGCTCCTGGGCCGCCTCAAAAAGGCCACTGTATCCCTGCCCGGAGGGTGCATCATTGGCGCGCGACCGATTAATCTGCACCTTAAAGGCCTGGCGGCGCTCGGCGCCAAAGTGGTGATTCATGAAGGCTACGTGCAGCTCACCGCCCGGCGTCTGACTGGCACCCCGATCTTTCTGGGGGGCAGGTCGGGCTCGACGGTATTGGGCACAGCCAACGTGATGATGGCGGCGGCGCTGGCGGAAGGAGTCACCATCATCGAGAGCGCGGCGTGCGAGCCCGAGGTGGTGGACCTGGCAAATTTTCTGACCGCCATGGGCGCCCGGATATCCGGAGCCGGAAGTCCCACCATTACTGTCACCGGGGTGAAACAATTGCACGGGGCCGAGCATGAGGTGATCCCCGATCGCATCGAGGCGGCCACTTATGCGATCGCGGCGCTGGCCACGGATGGTGAGGTGGTGCTGCGCGGCGCGCGGGCCGACCACATGCATGCCGTGCTGGACAAGCTCAAGGAAGCCGGCGGGCGCATCGACCGGAACGGCCAGAACATAACCGTCAGACGCCAGGGCCGGCTCAAAGCCGTGGATGTCACCACCCTGCCTTATTCCGGTTTTCCCACGGATGTGCAGGCCCAGTTGATGGCCCTGCTCACTCTGCCCGGCGGGATAAGCATCATTACGGAACGCATTTTTGAATCGCGATTCATGCACGTCTCGGAGCTGGCCCGGCTGGGGGCGGATATCGAAATCGAAGGACCCAGCGCGATCATCAAGGGCGGCAAGCCGCTCAGCGGGGCTCCCGTCATGGCCAGCGACTTGCGGGCCTCCGCGGCCCTGGTGGTCGCAGGCCTGGCCGCGCGCGGCACAACGCAGGTGAATCGGGTTTACCACATTGATCGCGGGTATGAAAAGCTGGACGTTAAACTGCGCCAACTCGGGGCGCGCATCGAACGAATTGAAGAGTCATGACTAAGCTAATTGGCGCGGCGATTATCATTGGCCTGCTGTATGGCGGTTGGGAACTGTTCCTTTACTGGGATCGGGTGAAAAACGAGGAACAAACCACCAGGAAAGAGGAGGCTGGCGCGGCCGTGTCTCCCCAGCAATTGGCCGGCATGCCCTACCAGCTTGAAGCCTCCCTGTCCGCTGCTCAGCGCGACGGTTCGGCCGGCCTGCGCAACTGGCTCAAGACTTATGGCCCCACCATCCAGGATCCGCGCAAGGCATGGATCGAACTGGATTATGTGGTCGCCCTGAGCCGGGAGAATCCCGCGGAAGCGCGGCGCCTCTTTGCCACCATCAAAGAGCGCACCGGCCCTTCCTCCCCGGTGTGGAAACGAATCAAGGATCTGGAAAAAACTTACCAGTAAAGTATTTTTCTCTGGCCAGTGGGGTTGACGTTTACTAACATCGCCTCATAATCCGAAAACCAAAGGCCACTTTATGGATCTAATCTTCAACTGTCCCAAGTGTGAGCAGGAGCTGGCCGTTGATAGCTCGGGCGCGGGTTCTGAGATTCCCTGTCCGGCTTGCGGCACCGTCATCACCATTCCGGAACCGGAGATCGTGCCTTCCAGCGGCGGGGCGGATTCGCCGACCCCGGCCGCGCGTGTCGAACCGCATCCAGTCAACGCCATTGCCTCGTCTGCCGCCGCCAAAGTGGAGATGCACCTGAAGGTGCCCACAAACAAGGCTCCGGAAAGTCTGATAGCGAAAGCGCTTCCGCCGCTGGAGGTCGCCGCCAAGGAAAGCGACCGCAAGATCCGGGTGAAAACCATTCGCCACACGGATTGTGTTGAGGTCGGCCACGACCGTTTCGACGAGATCGTGACCAACTTCCTCGTCAAAGTGAGTGAGGCAAATATCATCAGCATCACCGCGCTAAACTATTCTCACCTGGATATCGGTTCTCAGAAATTGCTGACTGAATACGGTGTGATGGTTGTTTACCGCGGGTAACGGGGAGCGTTTTACTGGCTTCCCCTGCGCAACAGGTCTTCCAGTTGGCGAAGGTCTTTCGGCAGTTCAGCCTGCCAGGATAAGCTCTGTTGCGGATTGAGCGGATGCAGGAATTTCAGGGTTTCGGCATGCAATGCCTGTCTCTCGCACGGGGCCAGCGCCGGCGCCGCTCCGGGGCGATAGTTGGAGTTGTAGGTTCGGTCTCCAACGAGCGGCACGCCGGCTTGCAGGGCTTGGATTCTAATCTGATGTTTTAATCCCGTTTCCAGCCGCAGCCGCAGTTTTGCGTAAGGAGCTTTCGCCGCGCCCACCCGGTATTCGGCCAGCACCTCAAAATGGGTGATGGCTTCCGCCCTGGTCGGGCCACCCGCACTATCCGCGGAGGCGAGATTTTGACGGCTGTCGTCCTCGCTCAGTTCGAGCCAGTTCCGCCACGTTCCACTTCTGGTTGCGGGCCGCCCCTCCACATAGGCGAGATACTCGCGCTTCATCTCGTGGCGGCGCAGTTGGTCGATGAGCCGGGCGCGCGCTTCAGGATTGAACGCCACGCAGAAAACTCCACTGGTGTATTGGTCCAATCGGTGGACCGGCAGCGGGGTGAGCTTCCGAAATTCGGGTGGCAGGCTTTTGCCGGCACACTGCGGGTCGCGGCTCCTCAGTTTTCCCGCGAGAAAATCCGCCAGGACGCTCATGGCCGAGAGATGGTCGCCGTCGGGAACGGAAATAAGCCCGGGCCCCTTGTTCAGCACCGCCAGGGCGGTATCAAGATGCACCAGGCTTACCCGGGGGTGTATCTGCCAGCCTTTGCCGCAGCTCAGGGAGGTCGCATGACGCCCGAGCAGCTCCAGCCGGTCCCCTGGATCGGCCAAGGCGTGATGCGGCTTGCGAATGACGCACCCGTCCACACTGACACGGCCAGCCAGGATAAACTGTTTGGCGCGTGTCTTGGGCGTGTCCGGGTGGCGCCGCAAAAACCAATCCAACAAGGTTCGGGTGGCGCCCGGCAATGGGGCTTTCTCGCTCGTAACAGGACTAGCATGACCTGAAAAACGAAAAGGTCAATTCCAGCCGGAGGGCGGCGCTGCCGGTGTGCCGGTGGAGTGGGGCAAAAAGAATTAGCCGGAGCCGCGGCATGTCTATATTCTCACTTGACTTGAATGAAGCTCGAACTGGATCGAAAAGGCATTCTATGCCTGGCCGCCGTGGCGTTGCTTGCTGGAACCAGCCTCCATGCCCAGCACGGCGTGGTGCGCGAATATGCGGCCCTCGCGCCGAAACCTGACGCTGTCGCGCTCAGTCCTTTGATTGATGTTCCGCTCAGTGCGGCGAGCATTACGCTGGGACCCGACCAGGCGTTCTACCTGACCGGTTCGCCGGTCGAGGGAGGACAGGCCGTTCCGAGCGAGCAGGTGAGAATCTGGCGGTCGACGGACCTGAAAACCTGGCGTGAAATTCGCACGCTCGATCTCGGACCGGGGAAATACCGTTCACCCGAATTGCGCTACCTGAAAGGCGCCTTTTGGCTGGCGCTCGACCGGGCTTCCGGCGGCACGGAGTTGGTGAAATTCGACGGTGGCAATCTGGCTGCCAGCCCGTTTACGAAAGCGGTCATCACCGAAATCGGCATCACCCCTTCGCTGTTTCTTGATGAGGATGGCGTTTTCTTCTGGATTCTTGGGGGTGGCAGGATCGCTCGCATGAAGGCTGATCCACTGCAGGGGTTGGCGGGAGAGCCGAAATCGGTCGAGGTGACCATCGCCGGACCCGCGGGACAGCGGCGGGATCAGCGCATTCTGGACCTGCGCGGGGCGCACCTGACCAAAATCGGCGGGAAGTATCACCTGTTTATCACCGCCCGTTTGACGCGCAACGGGCTGGGACGCACCGGCCGGACGGAAGGAGCGGAAGACGTCCTCGTGGCCGCTTCGGATCGTCCCGACGAGGGGTATGGCGCGTTTTACGTGGCGTTTCCCAACGCCGGCGAAACCACGTTGTTCAAGGACGGGCAGGGGGCCTGGTGGGCCACGTGGTCCGGCAGCGACGAGCAGGGCATTTTGCGCGGCCGACCCGGCGCTTTCCGCATCGAACAGGTTGCCGCCTTGGAATCGCGCTGGCCGATCGGATTCGCCGCGAACGAACCGCCCACGCGCTTTCCCTTCAACCTCATGCTCCGGCCTGATACCTCGCTGATTTACGAGCGGGGTATGGGGTTTGCCCGGGCGGTGCCGCTCGATAGGGTGCCGGGGCAGAAGGCAAATAATCCCTGGCTCCGAGACACCTTCATCATGGTGGGGCCCGACGGCAATTACTATCTAACCGGCACTTCGGGCAACATGGATGGCATTAATCTGTGGCGCTCGGCGGACCTCAACCATTTTGAATTCGTGAAGCAGGCGTGGACGCCCAAGCCGGATCCGGACATCTGGTACAACAGCCATCCCAAGCGTCTGTTCTGGGCCCCGGAGCTGCATTATATCAAAGGCACCTATTGGATTCCCTTCTGCCTCAGTGCCGGGGAACGCGGCAAAAACAGCCTGTTGAAAAGCGTCAGCGGAAAACCCGAAGGCCCCTACGAACCCGCCTTCTCTGGCAACCAGGGCGTGGACCAGGACATCGACTCGTCCCTGTTCCAGGACACGGACGGCAGTGTGTACTACGTCTGGCAGGATGGAAAAATCCGCAAGCTGAACGACCGGATGAACGCATTTGAGGGAGCCGCCGGAAAGCTACTGCCTGCTGACGGACAACGGGTGGGCTACGAAGGGGCGACCCTGGTCCGGATCGGCGCCTGGTATGTGCTCACCGCAGCCGAGTGGAATGGCGGCGGAAACCGCAGCGATGGCACGTACGACATGATGTATTCCTGCGCCACCAACCTGGCGGGACCCTGGCACCCTCGGCGGGTGGCGGTGCCTCATGCCGGCCATGGATCTCTTTTCAAGAACAAGGCCGGCCGGTGGCATGCCTCTTTTTTTGGTAATGACCGCACGGCCCCGTTCCGCGCCATGCCCGGTTTTGTGCCGGTCGAGGTGATCCCCACGGACAACGATCTTGTGATCCGCCCCGGAATATGACGGCGCGCCGTTGTCCAGAGGGAGACCGGGCGATCGTCCAATTCTGGTCCGAGAACGACCGGAATTGACTGGAAAGGACCGGAACCGCAACAGAGAAGCTTGTCAGGTCAGGCAAAATCGTGTTAGACCCCCGGTGGCGCCTTACGTATGCCCGGCTTTATGATCACGAATCAGCTTTTCCGTCCGCTCGGAATATCGGTCCGATGGGGGTTGCGACTCCTGCTGGTGGCCGGCGCAGGAAGCCTGGCCCTCAGCGCCACAGGCCCGGCGCCCGTTCGCGATCCTGGCAAACCGCTTTCGCTGGCCGACGCTTTGAATCTGGCCTTCACCAGAAGCCCCGCGGTGCTGCGCGCACAGAAAGACCTGGAAGCTTCCCGGGGAGTGGTGGCGCAAACCCGCGCCGTCGCTTTGCCCAAAGTCCAGATCCTGGGTGATTATTCGGCACGCGAACCGTCTGCGGTGGACAAACCGCCAGCCGTCATCCCGGGGTTCAATTTCGGCACGGACCAGAGCTGGTCATCCCAGATACGATTGGTGCAGTCGCTCTACGAGGGCGGGCGGCTCGTCTCTTCCGTGCGTTCTGCGCGGCTGATTCGGGACCAGGCCCTTCTCAACTATCAATCCGCCCTGGCGAACATTGCCCTGGAAGTAGAGTTGGCATACTACGACGTGTTGCTGGCCGGTCAGCAGATCATCGTCCGGGAAGCCTCGATCGAATTGCTGGGGCGCGAGTTGGCTGATACCCAGCGGCGGTTCGCCGCCGGCACCGTTCCCCGCTTCAATGTGTTGCGGGCCGAAGTGGAGTTAGGCAATGCCCGCCCCCCCCTCATTCACGCCCGGAACAACCTTCGCATTGCTCGCAGCAACCTGGCCAACCTGATCGGCCTGACGGTGCCCCGGGCGAACTCGGAGGAAATCCCGCTCCTGCTTACGGACAGTCTGAAAGCGGAACCCCTCGGGCTTGACCTGAATACCGCCCTCGATCTGGCGGTGACCCAGCGCACCGAACTGGGTGCCCTGCGCAAAGGGGAGTCGTTGCGGCGGGAAGAGGTGAAAAATGCGCGGGGTGGATACAAGCCAAGCCTTCAGGCCTTCGGCGGCTATGAAGCGCGCAGTTCCATCTTCAGCCAGGACCTCGACCAGGAAGTGCATGGGTGGCTTACCGGCGTGCAATTGACCTGGAACCTTTTCGATGGATTGCGGACTCAAGGGCGGGTCCAGGAAGCCGTCGCGCTTCGGGACCGGGCGGAAGTGGAACTGGATGAAACCACCCGCCGAATCGAACTGGAGGTGCGCACCGCCCATTCCAGGTTCATGGAAGCCCGGGAGTTGCTTGAATCCCAAAATAAAGTGATCGAGCAGGCGGAGGAAGCCTTGAGACTGGCCACAGCCCGGAGCGAAGCCGGAACCGGAACACAGCTCGACGTGCTCGGCGCCCAAACCGCTTTAACCGAAGCCAGGACCGTCCAAATCCAGGCGCTTCATGACTTCGCGGCCGCCCGCGCCCGCCTCCAACGCGCCATGGGCAACAATGTCCCGAAGCCGGTCTCGCCCTGACCGGGCCTCAATCGTCGCGACGGAACTCCACCTCGCCGCAATTGTCCCAGCGGAAGACTATCCGCTCCGGGTTCACGATGGTGAGTTTTCCGGAGATCAGGCGCGGCCGCACAAATTCCTTCTCGGCTACCTGCCCTTCGCCCCGCAGCGTGCGCAAGTCGGCTCGCCAGGTCAAGGCTCCGGCGGGAACGTAGTCATCACCCGTTATCTTGACGGCCTTGACCGAGTCCCCCTCCTGTTCAATGCGGATGACTTCATCGTAATGGCCGGGATAATGGCCGATCCACTCGCCAGCTAGACTCATCAGTTCAACCATGAGTGAAGCTACCTGCCTCCGGCAAGGGAGGGAATGGGTCTTTTCTCCCATTTTTGGCTCAGGACGCCCGCGTTTCCGGGTCTGGAGCCCCTCCCAGACCGTTCCTCACCGAAAGCCCGGGCAGTATCTTTTATTGGCAACCGGCACTCGGTTGGAGTTTAATAAGCGCCGCATGAGTGTGGCATTGCAAATCGTCGTATGTGGCAGCCTGGTTCCTGACCCGCTGCAAACCCTTGAGCCGGTGGCTAGCGCCTCCGGGCCCGCGTTAAAGAATGAGATGATGCTCCCGGCCGTATTGGACCCCTGGGCCGGGCACGCGTTATTCGAGGCGGCTAATCTCGCGAAATCGTTGCCAGGTTCCAAGGTCTGGCTGGTGAGCCTGGGACCCAAGGCCAAGCTTCAGCAGGTAATGATGACGGTCGCGCAAAAGGTTCCTTTCGAGTTGATCGCCCTGGACGCCTCCGCCAGCGGGTTTACGGATTCCACCGAAGTCGCTGCCGCACTGGCGGATGCAATCATGACGATTCCCGGCCTCGACAAGGCACGGTTGCTCGTTTTCGGCGGTTGGGAGTCGGCCTCGCGCGGTGCGGGCACCACGATGCAAATGGTCGGCGAGCGCCTCGGCATCAGCGATCAATTCCTCGGGGTGGACGAGTTGCGTTTTCAGCCAGACGGATCGTTCGAGGTGCTGGAGCGCTTGGAGGGCGGACGCCACCAGATTTCCCGCTGTCAGGGTGCGCCCGCCGTTCTGGGGTGGGCGACTGGCAACCTGGCGGAACCCAAGAACAACCCCCAGGTAGGCATGCTCAACATGCGCAGCGTCGGCCCCGCCCTGCAAAAGGCCAAACCAGTGAAACTGGCGGCGGCCGACCTGGCATTTTCGAGCGTCACCTTGCCAAAACAGCTCCGGGAAACCCGCGTCGTCAAAGACCAGACCCCGGATGAAATCGCTCGTGAAATTGTCGAGTGGATTCGACAGTAGCCGGGCGCCGCAACCCTGCATCTTAGCTCCTGAATATTATGGAAACAGTTTTAGTTCTGGCTTTTACGGAAATGGACGGCGCGTTGTCCAGCGCCGCCCTGGAAACGATCGGCGCGGCGATCTCCCTGAGGACCCCCCTCGCCGCACAGTTGGTCGTTGGCCTGATTGGGGAAAACACCCAGGCTGCCGCCAACCAACTGGCCAGTGCCGGCGCCGCAAAGTTTCTTGCGGTTACCGGACCCGAATTTGGAGCTTCCCGTTACGCCACGGATGCGGCGGCGGCCGAGGCGATTTGTCGAGCCAGCGGCGCAAGTGTGGTTCTGGCGGCGGGCACCTCGCGGGCTTTGCGGGCGCTGCCCGGTGCGGCCCAGCGCCTGGGCGGCACGGCCGACACCCATATTACCAGCGTGTCCGCAAACGAGGGCGGGATCGCCGCCTCACGCTGGTTCTACCGGCAGCGCATGGAAGCCGTTTTCACCCGCAAACAACGTCCCTGGTTTCTGCTGATTGATCCCGGCAGCCAGACCCCCTGGCAAGCGGCGGCCGGCAGCGCCCAGGTGGAGCAGATCTCCGTTTCGCTCGGAACCCAGCACCTTCGGACCACGGTCGTCGGGGTGAAGCAACCAGACGCCAACGCCCAGACCATCCGCCCGGAAGCGAAGGTTCTGCTTGTCGCGGGCGCGGGGTGGACCAAGAAGCAGGCCGATGGCCAGTCGCACGTCCCGGAGGCGGAACAGCTTATTTTAGGTTTCCTGAACCGCGCGCGGGCCTCGCTGGGCAGCAGCAAATCGCTCGTGGACCTCGGCGGGGAAGGGCAGGCGGTCCTCTCGTTCCTGACTCATCTCAACCAGATCGGCCAGACCGGTGCCACTCCGCGGCATCCCAAAGGTCTGGCGGCCTGCTGTCATGGCGAGGAACCACACACCGTCGGCTGGCGTTTCATCAACGAACGCCGGGCCATCAACCTGGACCCAAACTGCGGCTGGGCCCGGGGCAAGGCGGATGTGCTTTACGTGGCCGACGCCTTCGCGGTCATGCGCAAGGTCAACGAGTTGCTTGGCACCTGAACCGAAGGTTAACCGGCGTTGACCCGGCGCACCCGCGCCGCAAAATCGTCGATCTCCTCGAGCTTTTCAAAACCAACATTGAGGATATCGGCACGCGCTTCGGTTAAGGCGAAAGCCACCGAGGCGCTGCGCTTTTCATCGTCATCGCGCAGCCGGCCTTCGCCCATGATCTTCATGGCAACGATGGCTTTGCCGTTCTTACGGAGCTTCTCAATGACCGGCAACACCTTCTCCGGCGCGCCATCCATCGCGTGCCCGTAGGGATTGAGCCGGGCATGCACCGATTCCACCCACGGCTCCTCCGCGGCGGCCTCCAGCGCCGCGATCGAATGGCATGACACACCCAGCGCGCCGATGGTGCCCTTTTCTTTGCAGGCCGAGAGCAGATCCATTTGCTTGCGCAGTTCCTCCGGCCACTTGGCCGAGGTCATGCAATGCAGCAACACGAGATCAATGTGGTCTGTGTCGATCTCCTTGAGAAAACGTTCGATGACCACGTTGGCATCCGGGCGTTCGGTCTCGGGCAGTCCACCGGGGTTGAACCAAACTTTGGAGATGATGGAAAACTGGTCGCGAGGAATTCCCTTGAGGGCCGGGATCAGGTAGGGATGCGTGCCGTAAAGGTCGGCCAGGTCGAAACAGCGGACTCCCCGGTCAAAAGCCCCCCGAATCAAAGCGTCGGATTTCGAGCGGCCCATGCGGGTGATGTTCGACTCCCGTTTACCCCCCTTCACCCCCGTGCCCATGCAGAGCCGGCTTAGCCGGAGTTTGGTCTTGCCGAGCGGCACCGTTTCAAACGGATCAAAACGTTTGGCAGGGGCTTCCACCCCGCGCAGCCATGAGCCGCTCGCCATGATGCCGCCGATGCCCAGGGCCGAACGCTTGATGAAATCACGCCGTCTCATAGTCATAAACAGAGTTCCTCACACCCCGGTCAATTCCCGGGTGGTCGTTCAAAGTAACCACACACCGGCCCCGGATGCAACCGCGCCGTGGGTCATCTGATGTCGCTTTGAACCCGCAGCCTTCCAGCCGATCAAAGCGTCACTTGGGCGCTTGCTCCTGGTTCGGAGTCTGGCCCTTGTCTTCGCCGCCCATGAACTTGCGCGCCATGCTCAACCCCATGCGCGTCATCATAAGCTGGTTCGTCTGGAATTTGCCGAAGCTGGCCAATTGTTCCGGAGACAGGATTTCGCTCGCGCGCGAATAGACGTTTTGGTTCACACCCGCCTGCGCCTCCATCAACTTCTCGAGTTGTCCCTCTTTCATCAAAGCCTCCATGTCACCCGGCTTCTGCCCGGGAAATTCCGTGCCCTTGGTGGCGGTCAGGTTTTTCTTTTCCTGGCGCATGAGCGCCAGGAGTTGCTCGGCCTGGTCGTCGCTGATCCCCTGGTCGCCACCAAACTGCTGTCGGAACTGATTGAGTTGCGCCCGCTCGCCTGCTGTTTCCTGATACTCTTTGTACTGGGCAAAACCCTTTTCTCATAGGTGACCGGCACAAGGTTTGTTGGTTATTCAGCCGGATGTCAACGTCACAGTGATGGTGGGGTGATGACTGCATAACCGGGGTTGACACCGACGAACCCAGGCATAATATCGGCTTCCATGCACCGGACACCAAAGTCATTGTCCGCCTCCGGCCGGGACGGCACATTTGCATCCATTTCAACCTGCGCCCTGCTGGCGGCCCTGACATTGTGCTTCACCAGCCTGGCGGCATTGGGCCAGACTGGCTTCGGCTCAGCGCTGGCGTTCGACGGCGTGACGAATTATGTGTTCATTGGGGCGGTGCCATTATCCAGGCCCTGGACGGCCGAGTTCTGGGTCAATCGTCAGGACACGCCCGACCCGTCAGCGGCGCTGCTGGGTGATAGCGCCAGCGCCTTGAAGCTCGAGCAAGGGGGAACCACCCGGCGCGTTGGATTTACGAAGTATGGAAGCGGCGGCGGCGACTACTCGTTTGCCTACACCGCCCCAACCAACACGTGGGTGCATTTGGCCTTCGTCAGCGACACGACCACCCGGCTCTACGTCAACGGCATTCTGCAAGACACTCTTGCACAAACCATCCCGCTTCCGATGAGGCAACTCGGGGCATCGACTAACGGCGCCGGGATTCTCTCTGATCGTTTGCGGGCAACCCTGGACGAAGTCCGCATCTGGAACGTCGCCCGCAGCCAGGCGGACCTCACCAACAATATGCGCCGTCCACTGACCGGTGTGGAAGCCAACCTGGTTGCCTACTACCGTTTCGACGAAGTCGCAGGCAACATCGCTTACGACTCCACTACCAACCATTACAATGGCAAGCTGGTCAACGGTCCGCGCCACGTTCGTTCCTATTGGTGGCCGGTCGTCACGATCAACAGTGCCAACCCGCTGACCAACGAATGCCACGTGACCTACGTGGATCCGGGAGCCAGTGTAAAGGCCTCCCCGCTGGCGATTGCGGCGGGCGAGGATCACAGTCTGGCGCTCAAGGCCGACGGCACGGTCGTCGGTTGGGGAGGCAACGGCTCCGACCGGGCGAACGGGGCTCTGGCCGGGCGCAACGTGGTGGCGATTGCGGCGGGCGATGCTCACAGCCTTGCGCTCAAGGCCGACGGC
>JBBQYD010000050.1:0-17438 GCA_038209025.1 Verrucomicrobiota bacterium
GCCTCGAAGGGCATGGCAAAATCGATATTTTTCTTGATGACCATGGGAACGTGGAGCGCGCGTTTCTCCAGGTGCCCGAGTTGCGCGGATTCGAGGTTTTCAGCCGCGGACGGCCTGCGGAAGACATGCCGCAGATCACCAGCCGCATCTGTGGCGTGTGTCCTACGGCCCACCACCTCGCCGCCGCCAAAGCCCTCGACGCTCTTTACCAGGTGGAGCCGCCGCCGGCCGCGCGCAGAATCCGCGAGCTGGTCTATAACGCCTTCATGCTGGAGGATCACGCCCTGCATGTTTACCTGCTGGGCGGCCCCGACTTCATTGTCGGACCGGAGGCGCCGCCGGAGTTGCGCAATGTCGTGGGAGTGGTGCAAAAGGTGGGTGTCGAAACGGGCAGGAAAGTGATTGCCATGCGGCGGCGATTGCGTGAAATCATCGCCTATTTTGGCGGCAAAGCGATCCACCCGGTGCTGGGATTGCCCGGTGGCGTCTCGAAACCTCTCCTGGCCGAGGACCTGCCGAAGTTCAAAGCGATCGCGGCAGAGGGGCTCGAATTCGCCCTCTTCACGCTGCAGGTGTTCAAAGACATTGTGTTGCGCGATGCCGCCTACGTGAATCTGATCACCTCCGACGCCTTCACTCATCGCACCTTCTACATGGGCATGGTGGATGAACAAAACCGCGTCAGTTTTTACGATGGGAAAATCCGGGTGGTCAACGCCAGCGGCCAGGAATATGCCAAATTTGCCGCGTCCGATTATCTTCAATTCATCGCGGAGCACGTGGAGCCCTGGAGTTACGTGAAATTCTGCTATCTAAAGGCGCTTGGCTGGCATGGGTTTGAGGAATCGGATGCCAGCGGCATTTATGCCGTGGCCCCGATGGCGCGCATGAACGCGGCCGAGGGATTCAGCACCCCGCTGGCCCAGCAGGCCGGCGAAGAATATTTCAAAGTGCTGGGGGGCAGGCCAGTTCATCATACCCTGGCTAATCACTGGGCGCGCGTGGTGGAGATGATTCATGCGGCGGAACGCATGCTGGAGTTGACCAATGACCCTGCGTTGCTCAGCCCGGAAATCCGGAACCTGCCGACCGCCACGCCCAAGGTCGGCATTGGCGCCGTGGAAGCTCCCCGGGGCACCCTGATCCACCATTACGAAACCGATGAGCGGGGCCTGATCACGCGGGCGAACCTCATCGTGGCCACGCAAAACAACGCCGGACGCATCGCCATGAGCGTGGACAAGGCCGCGCGCAGTCTGATTCGCAATGGCCACGTCAGCCAAGGCTTGCTGAACAAAGTGGAGATGGCGTTTCGTGCCTATGATCCATGTTTTGGCTGCGCCAGCCATGCATTGCCGGGGCATGTGCCGCTTTCCATTCGCATTTACGATCCAAAACATCAACTGCTCCAGCGCCTGGACCAAAGCTGAGGCGCTCTCACCATGAATCCATCGCCATCTGAGGCAATCGGCCCCGCTGAAAGCGGCATCCCCGGATTGCCCAGTGCGGTGCCCCCGCATTCCTCAGGTGCAGCGCCCCACCGGCGGCTCATCCTGGGACTCGGCAACGAAATTCTGACCGACGATGCTATTGGTTTTCATGTCGCGGCAGCGCTCCAAACCGGCTTTGCCGGCATTGCGGGAACGGTCGTCTCCTCCTCGGATGAGGTGGGGTTGGGCCTCCTGGATATCCTGTGTGACTACGATGAGGTCGTTCTCATCGACGCCATCCAAACTGGCACCGCCGAGATCGGGTACGTGCATGAAGTGTCGTCCGAGCAACTCAAGGCGATGACCGGGGTGGGGCCTCATTTTATGGGCATTGCTGAAATGCTCGCTTTGGGGCGGGAATTGGGCCTTGACGTTCCGGGCCGGCTCCGCATTTTTGCGATAGAAGTCGAGGACCCCTACACGATGGGGAGCTGTCTGACGTCAAGCCTGCAACGCGTAATGCCGAACGTTATGGCCACTCTCGTGGCCAAACTATCGGCAAACGCGTGAATTGATTTTGCGCAGGGCAGGGGCAAAAGGGAGCCCTGCGCCATGGTCTCGCTGGCGGGCGGGCAGATTAGTGGCCGCAGCCGCAGCCGCCCTGTCCGTCACACCCATGGCCGCCGCCCAGATCGTCGGCTTCGGGCAACCGGCCCAGGTCCAGGGTCTTGCTCACAAACTTCTGAATTGTGTGCTGCATCTCATGGATTTCTTCCTGGGCATCCAGGAACCCTTTGGCCACCGGGTTGCCCAGCAGCGCATCGCGATCCTGTTCAAACTGCGAGACTTCTTCATTGGTGAGGGCCACAGCGTTCTGCTGCTTTTGCTGCAGTTCCTGGCCCTTGCTTACCAGGCCTTCATATTGGGTGCGGGTCGGCTGGTCATCCAGAAAAGCGTCAATTCGTTGCCGCGCTGATTTCATGGCGGGCTGCTCGAGAATGGTCTGGCACAGTTCCCGTGTTTTCTGCATCACGGGAGAATCTTCATTAATCATCTTGGTTATGCTTGTTCTATGGTTTTTCCGGCGCTCTCTTGTAACGGATGATTTGCCGCGCCGTGCCACAATACATCACAAATGAACAAAAAAAGCAAACCAGGAACGTTGTGGGCGCGGTGGCCGCCACCCGGCCGGCAAAGACGCAGCCAGGCGACTCGCGGGTTCGGCGGCTTGCTTGACTCTCCCCCGAGGAGGATTCCGGCTTTCTGAGACTTCCGTGATGTCTTACGCTGCCGCCATGCAATCGCGCGCCGCTTCTCGAAACCGGATTCAGATGCCCCGGCTCACTGATGCCCATATTGTCGGCCTGATGTCCGGCACCTCGGCCGACGGCATTGATGCGGTGCTGGTGCGCTTTACGCGGCGGCAAGGCCGTCTGCGGGCGAGATTGGTCAAGCATCTGCACACGAACTTTCCCGCGCCGTTGCGGCAGCGGATTCTGACCGCCTGCTTGCACGGATCGGTGGCGGAGATATGCGAGTTGAATTTTGTTCTCGGGGGGCACTTCGCGCGGGCGGCGCAGCGAGTTATTGCCGATTCGGGCATTCCCGCCGGCCTGGTGGCGGCCATCGGTTCCCATGGCCAGACTCTCCATCACCTGCCGAACAATCATCCGCCTTCGACCCTTCAAATTGGTGAGCCAGCGGTGATTGCCGAGGTGACCGGTCTGCCGGTCATCGCCGATTTTCGTGTGCGAGACATGGCCGCCGGCGGGCAGGGGGCTCCCCTCGTGCCCTATGCGGACTGGGCGCTGCTCACCGACCCTCGCAAGCCGCGCATTATCCAAAACATAGGTGGCATTGGGAACCTGACCATGTTGACCGCCTCCGCCCCCCTGGACCGGGTGATCGCCTTCGACACCGGTCCTGGGAACATGGTCATCGACGCCGTTGTCAGTTCGCTTACGAAAGGCCGCCTGAGATTTGATCGGAACGGCCGCCTGGCCTCGCAGGGGCGCGCCTGCGCAGAGCTGCTGGAGAAATCCCTGGCGCATCCCTATCTACGGCGTGAGCCACCCAAGACAACTGGCCGCGAGGAGTTCGGCGAGCGGTTCGTGGATCAATTCCTGGCCGAAGCCCGCTCCGCTGGACTGACCCCGGCGGACACCGTGGCGACCGCCACTGCCTTCACCGTCCAGAGCATCGTTCAGGCCTACCAGCGCTTTGTATTCCCGCGCATGGCCGATGCCGGACTGAGCAAGCTGGAGGTCATCGTTGGGGGCGGCGGCGCAAAAAACCTGACCCTTATGCGGATGTTATCCCAGGCGCTGCCTGCGGCCAGGGTGCTCTCTCATGAGGATGTCGGCATGCCGAACGAAGCCAAGGAAGCCCTGGCGTTTGCGCTGCTGGCGTTTGAAACGTTATGTGGGAACCCTGCCAACGTTCCGGGAGCCACCGGGGCGGCGCATCCGGCGGTATTGGGGAAGATCGTGTTGCCCTGAACCGGTTTACTTGACCGTGTTCACCAGCGGGGCGAGGCCCTGAATGCGCACTTCGAGCCGGTCGCCGGCGCTGATGGGCCCGATGCCGCTGGGGGTGCCCGTCAAAATCACGTCACCCGGCAGCAACGTCATGTTGGTCGATATAAAGCTTACCAGGTGAAAACAGTTGAAGATCATCTGGCTCGTATTGGAGTTCTGCCGTAATTGACCGTTCTGGAAGAGCTGAACGGTCAGGTTATGCGGATCAATCTTGGTCTCCACATAAGGTCCCAGAGGCGTAAAGGTGTCGAATGACTTCGCGCGCGTCCATTGGCTTTCGCTGGTCTGGATGGTTCGATCACTGATGTCCTGCGCGGTGGTGTAACCGAAAATGTAGCGGGCAGCGGCCGCCGGGGTCACGTTCCGCACCTTGCGCCCGATGACGATGCAAAGTTCAGCCTCGAAATCCGTTCGGTGGTTTGGAAAAGGAATTTCGATCTTTGCCCCATCGGGAATCAATGAGGTGGTGGCTTTGATCCAGAACAGGGGTTCTTTCGGCAGGGTTTTGCCCGTTTCCCGCGCATGATCGGCATAATTCAAACCAACGGCGATGATCTTGGACGGGCTCACCGGGGTAAGCGTGCGCACCCCTTTAATCTTGTTGGGCTTCTTTTCAAAGGAAGGCGACCCAAACACATCTCCCTGAAGACGGTAAATCTCACCGTCCACAACTTTGGCGTGGAAGATTTCGTCGCCTTTTTGGAATCGGCCGATAGCTGCCATGAGCGGATAAGAAATAGCAAAAAGCCTGTTCTCGCGGCAAGTTCAATCCTTTGAGGCTAAAACCATGCTTGTGTAAGTGCTCACGTTCGGCTCTCTTGGCTTTCGTCTATGAACCGCGTTGTGCGCATCGGCGGATGGTTGGCCGCGGGCTTTTGCCTGGGCAGTGCCGCATTGTTGGCGGCCGATCAGCCTCAATGGGGGCAGGCTTGGACGCGGAACATGGTCTCCCACGAAATCCACCTGCCAGTTTCCTGCGATCCGGCTACCGGCAGCAATGTTTTGTGGACTGCGGGGCTGGGCACTGAAACCCACTCCTCTCCGGTGGTTGCCGGGGGACGTATCTACATCGGCACCAACAACGGTACACCTCGCAATGCCCGGCACCAGGGCGACCGTGGCGTGCTCATGTGCCTGGACGAAAAAACGGGGAGTTTCCTGTGGCAGTTGGTGGTCCCCAAACGTGAGGAGGATATCTTTCTGGATTGGCCGCACAGCGGAATTTCCTCGCCTGCCACCGTGGAGGGTGACCGGGCTTACATCGTAAGCAACCGTGGGGAGGTTCTCTGCCTTGATGTCCACGGCATGACCAACGGCAATGACGGCCCCTTTCTCGACGAAGCCCGGCACATGACCCGGATTCCACCGGGAACCAACGCGACTACCCCCCTGCTGTCTCCGGATGGTACGGACGCGGATATCATCTGGCTGCTCAACCTCACCGATTCAGCGGGGATATGGTCGCACGACGCCGCACACAGCTCCATCCTCGTGCAGGGAGACTTTCTTTATCTGAACACCGGCACCGGGGTTGATAACACCCATCGAAAAATCCGGACACCCGATGCGCCCAGCCTGGTGGTGATAGATAAGCGAACCGGGCGCCTGGCCGCACAGGATGGGTTGAAGATTGCCCCTGTCATATTCCACAGCACGTGGTCGTCGCCATCCATGGGTGCCGTCAAGGGGAAGCCCCTCGTCATCTTTGCGGGTGGGAACGGGGTCGTTTACGGCTTCGAACCTTTGGCTCGTTTGAAGGAAACGGTGGAGACGCTGGCGGTCCGCTGGAGCTTCGACTTTGACCCGGCGGCGCCGAAAACCAACGTGCATCAATTTGTCGGCAACCGGCGGGAAAGCCCGAGCAACATTTACGGGATGCCGGTTTATGCGGATGGCAAAGTCTATGTTGCGGGCGGTGGCGATATCTGGTGGGGAAAGCAAGAGGCTCATTTGAAATGCTTCCGCGCTGATCTGACGGGGAACATCACCACCAACGGTCTGCTTTGGTCATATCCTCTGGGAAAACACGTGCTCGGCACCCCTGCGGTGCAGGATGGCGTCATTTATATCGCGGATTGCGGACGCATGTTCCATTGCGTGGACGCGGTCACCGGGGAAGCGCTGTGGAAACACGAAATCCGTGGGGACGCCTGGGCTTCTCCATTGGTGGCGGATGGCAAGGTCTTTTTGGGCACGCGCACCGGGATGTTTTACACGTTCGCCACGGGCCGAAAGAAGCAACTTCTGGCCGTGGCCGAGTTTGACAAGCCCATCAGTGCCACCGCCGTCGCCGCCAACGGCGTGCTCTACGTCGCCACCATGAACCGGCTATACGCGCTGGCGCTGGCTCGTTGATTGCCCGCCCGGTCCGCGCCTCCAGTGGGGTTTTATTTCCCCCGGCAATCCTCATTCCCCAGTTCTTCCCCGCCGGCCTTCTTGTAGATGAAATTGTTGACATTACCAGATCGGGTAATCGTGTTACTCTGGGTTCATTGCCACACATTTTTTTTGAAACACCGAAGAGGACGAATATGCGCCGGATGAGGTCAATTCATGCGGGATGGTCTGGGGGGTTAAGATGCGCTGCCTTGTGCGCCATGGTTTTAGGCGGGTCTTTGGCTGCGGGCTGCAAAAAGAAAACTCCTGAAGCGCCGCCGCCGCCGCCATCCACGCAGGCGGTGGCCACCGCCGCTTCGCCGGTGGTTGCCCAAGCTCCGGACCTCGGTGAGATTACGCGGCAGGTGCGGCGCTGGATTCTCAAAAACCAGCGGCCACCCAAGAGCTTCGAAGATTTCGCCTCCACCACGTCCTACCAGATTCCACCGCCCCCGGCTGGTAAGAAGTATGTGATCAACCGTCAAATGCATGTGGTGCTCGAAAACCGCTGACCCGCTTATGAAACGTCGCTCCATTACTCCCAGGCCGTCAAGCCAGCCGGCCGGACTGTCGGCATTTACCTTGATTGAGTTGCTCGTCGTGATTGCCATTATCGCCATTCTGGCGGCGATGCTTTTGCCGGCGCTTTCCAGCGCCAAGGCCAAAGCCTCCCGTATCCAATGCACATCGCAACTGAAGCAAATCGGGGTGGCGTTCAACCTTTTCCTCGCTGATCGCAATGACATGTATCCGCCGGCGGGCCTTCACTTCGCCAACGGCCAGATGGCTTGGGATAGTTACCTCCACAAGTACATGGGTGGCACCGCGCCGGAACAGGACCTTACGGTGGGAATCATTGACGTGGAATTCTCGCCGAAAATCGAGAAATGCCCGGCGGACCGCGGTCCCAAAGTGAGCTGGATTGGGAATCCGCCCTGGTTTGGCGTCCGTTCGTATGCCATGAATGGAGTGGGCAACCGGTGGTCCACTGATTACCAGGTTTCCACCCGCAACCAGTCGTACCCTCTGCCGCCGATCACCCGAGGCGTGGGGATCTACTGGTATGATTCTGCCGTGCAGGCGCCTGATTGGGAGGCCAAAGGGTATAAATCCGCTTCGGTCAGCGATGCGGCCATGACCATTCTCATGGTTGAGCAAGCCATGGGACAGCAATGTGCGGGCAACGAATGGACCTGCATTTCCCTGGGACCGAAGATTTCTGATGGCGGCGCGCAGGGCTGCCTTTACCAGATCGATTACGGTGCCACAGCCCAGGATCCGAATTCCGGTTCCGGGGTCAACCAGGGTCTGGCTTTATACCGAGCTCACCAAAACCGGTTCAATTACCTTTTTCACGACAATCATGTGCAGGCCCTCAGGATCGAAGACACCATTGGCATGGGCACGCTGGATAGTCCCAAGGGCATGTGGACAGTTAACCGGGGGGATTAACGCGAAACCTCAAAGTCACGGGAAGAGGTTAAACCTCGCCCAAACCACCCTGACCGCGTAAGGCAGTCCGCCGCCAGCCGTTAGAGCGATCAGGCACATACCGGGTTGGTCTGGCCAGGTTCGAGCCTTCCCGAGAGGTGCGCTTTAGGCGGCTGCCCGGCTGGCTGCCAGATCGTCCTTCCGCTGTCTCAGGCTGCGGAAAAACTCATACCCCTCCCGGCAACGCCGAACGAATACACTCTTATCCTCCAACATCGTCTTGATGATGCGCAGGATCGGTTTTGGCCGCAGATAGTATGCGCGGTAGAAACGGTCCACAGCCTCGAAGATCTCGTCCTTCTTCAGCCCGGGATACTCCAGCGCGCTTTGCTGGAAGCCGTCGGTTTCCAGCAGGTCAGTTTTGTCCTTTTTGACGAACCAGCCGTTTTGACGGGCCATTTCAAACAGCTCTGTTCCGGGATACGGGGCGGCGAGGGAAACCTGCAGGCTGAACACATCAAGTTCCTGGGCAAACCGAATGGTGTTTTCGATTGATTGAGGTGTCTCGACCGGCAGGCCCAGGATGAAAGTGCCATGAATGACCACGCCGGCCGCGTGGCAGGCTTTGGTAAATCGCCGCATTTCATCCATGGTGACGCCCTTCTTGATCCGGGTCAGGATATCCTCGTTCCCGCTTTCATAGCCAACCAGGAACAGGCGCAGCCCTGAATCCTTGAACGATTTGATCGTGTCATAGTCGAGATTGGCCCGGCTGTTGCAGCTCCAGGTCAAGCCCAGCGGCGCGAGTTTCCCGGCAATTTCCCGGGCGCGGGGCAGGTTGGCCGTGAACGTATCATCATCAAAGAAAAACTCTTTCACCTGCGGAAAGAGGTTCTTCATATAAGCCATTTCATCAGCGACGTTTTGGGGGGAGCGCACGCGGTATTTATGCCCGCCGATGGTCTGCGGCCACAGGCAAAAGGTGCATTGCGCGGGGCAGCCGCGGCCCGAATACAGGCTCACATAAGGGTGAAGCAGGTAGCCAATAAAATACTTTTCGATTTCCAGATCGCGCTTATAAACGTCTGCCACCCAAGGCAGGGCGTCCATGTTCTGAATGAGCTCACGTTCCGGGTTATGCCTGATCCTGCCTTCTTTATCCCGGTACGAAAGCCCCTGAATGGTTTCCAGCGCCCTTCCTTCAGCCACCTCTTTGCAGGTATAATCAAATTCTTTGCGGCCCACCCAGTCGATCGCGGACGAAGCCTTGAGCGTTTCTGTGGGCAGCACCGCCGCATGCGCCCCGACAAAGCCGATCATGGTTTCCGGCCGGTTCCGTTTGATCGCTTCGGCCACTTTACTGTCATTCTTCAGCGAAGGCGTGCTCGTGTGGATGATGACATGCTCATACCCACGGGCCTGCTCCAGGCACTTTTTGATATCGATGTCGTGCGGCGGGCAATCGAGCAATTTGCTGTTCGGCACCAGGGCCGCTGGCTGCGCCAGCCAGGTGGGATACCAAAAGCTCGTCACCTCGCGCCGCGCCTGATATCGGGACCCGGCGCCCCCGTCGAAACCATCAAAAGATGGCGGTGAAAGGAAAAGTGTTTTGCTCACGTTTTAAAATACTCCGTCAATTGATGCTGAAAACCCCGGCCATCGCTCGTATCAAGGCCGCTTTACCTCGCGGATTTTGGCCAGTAGCTCATCACGATCGGTAGTGGGACCCGAACCGCAGCCATTGCCGCCCTGTGCGCCGTTGGTCTGAAAGGCCGATTTGGCGCCCGCCAAGCCGGATTTCAGGGCCGCCTGGGCCCCGGCCATGTGGCCCTTGCCAATGCTGAAACCATTGAAAGCCTTGACCTTATCACCCCCGGCATACGGAGCCGGGCGTGCTCCGAAGTTGTATTTGAAATTCTTCCAGTTGTCGCCCGCCTGGTAGTTGGTGCCCAGCGCGCCGCTCGGATCATAGCCGCAATGAACCATGCAATTCTCGCAGCGCGGGTCGCGCGCCACGCCATTCACGACCCCATAGTTTTCCCACTTCACTTGGTCGAGCATTTCCCGGTAATGCGCGTAATGTCCGTCAGTCATCAGGTAACACGGCGCTTTCCATCCCCGGATGTTGCGGGTTGGAATGGCCCAGGCGGTGCAGGTTAGTTCCCGCCGGCCGGCGAGAAATTCCTGGTAAACCGGCGTGCCGAAAATGGTGAATTTCTCTCCCCATTCCTGAATGCGTGCGAATTTCTCCCGGGTCATCGCCCGGGTGAGGAAGAAGTCCTCCGGCTGCTTGCCCAAGCGGCTGACCATGTCTTTTTTGGCCGCGTCGTAATCGTAGCCGGGAGAGATTGTATGCCCATCCACGTTCAGCCAGGAGAAGAACTGGAACATTTCCTCGATCTCCTTGACCTCGGTTTCGCGGTAAACGGTGGTATTAGTGGCGACCTGGTAGCCTAACATCTTGGCCATCTTTATGGCTTCCACGCACTCTTTGAAGACGCCCTCGCGCTCCACGATCAAGTCATGGGTGTATTCAAAGAGTGCGTGGACATTCCAATACAACCATTTGGACGGGCTGATCACCGGGCGCTGATCATTTTTGCCTTTGCGGATCGTTTCGATGTCCTTTTCCGTTACCAGCCCGGCTTCCAGCAGGCGGGCGAGGGCTGGTTCCTGGGCCGTTGAATAAGTGCCGGCCAGGTAATCCTTGATCTTCTTCCGCATGAACACACCGTTCGTGCAGATATACACGATCCGCCCTTGCTTCAGCAAACCCTCCACCAACTCCTCAATCTTGGGATAAATCAGCGGCTCACCGCCGCAAACCGAGACCATGGGCGCATCACATTCCTTGGCCGATTCAAGGCAATCCTCCAGCGACATCATATCTTTGAGGCTGGTGGAATACTCCCGGATGCGCCCGCAGCCAGTGCAGGTCAGGTTACAGGTGTGCAGTGGCTCCAACTGGAGAACCAGGGCGAACCTGGGAGTGCGACGGAGCTTGTGCTTGATGATATGACGGGCGATCTTCACCGTCAAAGGCAGTGGAAACCGCATAAATCAGGATTGAACGATTTCAGGTGTCGAGGGCTGGTCCGGACTATTCAAGGGAGCCGGGGGCGCGTAGATGAGGCCCGGCAACAGAAATGTTGCCGGCGAAACGCTTTGGGTGCTATTGATGCCGCTGCAACCGGCCGCCAAGAGCGCCAGCGCGGGAAAGATCCACAGACGCAAAAGTTTTCTGTGTAAAGTCACTGAATGAACAGTATAATTTGCCTTGTGTCATTCGCAACTGCTATTTTGAGGTGCTAGCCAAATGTGGCATGAACCAGCCAGATTTTCTGAGGGCGCGCGGACGAAGGCCAATTCAGGCTTTTTTCCGGGTTTGGCAGCCGCAGTCCTTTATTTGGTGATTCTGAGCCTGCTGCCGACCCTGGCGCAGGGTGCTTCCAGCCTCGTGGCGGGAAACGCTAACGTTAGAGCCGTCAAGATCTACGAGGAAACTCGCAATAATCTGCAGCAAAGCCCCAAAGACTCCGACCTGGCCTGGAAATTCGCCCGCGCTTGCTTTGACCGGGGGGAATTTGCGACGAATAACGCTGAGCGCGCGTTAATCGCGCAGGAGGGGATTGCCGCCGCGGAACGGGCGGTAGGCATGCAAAGCAATTCCGCGCCAGCGTATTACTACCTGGGGATGAATCTCGGCCAACTTGCGCGCACCAAGACGCTGGGCGCACTCCGGCTGGTGGATCGAATGGTGGTTGCGTTTCGGCATTCCGGGGCGCTGGACAGTCACTTTGATTACGCCGGGTCGGATCGCAACCTGGGTTTGCTGCATCGGGATGCGCCTTCGATTGGCAGTGTGGGCAGCCGAAGCAAAGCCCGGCAGCACTTGGAACGGGCGGCCCGCCTGGAGCCCGGTTACCCCGAGAACCGCCTCGCTTTGGGGGAGAGCTACACCCGGTGGGGAGACAACCAGTCCGCCCGCCGCGAACTCGCCGAAATCCAAAGGAACTGGACTGCCGCCCAAGCCCAGCTTCAAGGCCAGCAGTGGGAGCTCAGTTGGGAAGACTGGACAAAACGGTTGAAAGACCTCGAAAAGAAACTGGAGACCGACAGAACGCTCAGCAGCCCCCACCAAGCTTGACCGGCACCACTTTGATCCAATTGGTGTCGCCGAATTTTTCGCGGAATTTCAAGCTGATCTGGTGACCTTCCGCAACCGAGGTGGCCAGCGCAAAAGTGGTGGAGCCGCTGCCGGACATCAGTGTTGCCAGGGCCCCGTTTTCCCGGAAAAAGCGCTGGAAAAGTTCCAGGATGGGATATTTCTCTAGGGCTGGAGCTTCGAGGGAATTGTAAAGAGATTCCGCAGCGGCCTTGAGATCGCCCTGGCGGAGCCGCGTTACGAGGGTCTCGGCACGTCCGGGCTGCCCGTTCAGAGCGTGCGGGAACCTGGCCAACTGCTGGTAAGCCCAGGGCGTGGATATGCCGAACCCGGGATGCACAAGGACAAAGGCAGTACCTTCCAAAACTCCAAAAGGCTCCAGCGGCTGAACCATTTCACCGCGGCCGGTGGCCAGTGCCGGGTTGGGCTGGAGGAAGAACGAGATATCTGAACCGAGCTGCGTGGTAAGGCGGTAAACCTCCGCTGGCGGCAGCGGGAATTCAAAGATCTCGTTCAGCCCCAGCAAGGTGGTGGCGGCATTGCCGCTGCCGCCGCCCAGGCCGGCGGCCATTGGAATGCGCTTGTGCAGGCGGATGCGAACCCCTTCTTTGATGCCTGCCCGCTCCAGGAATGCCATGGCGGCGCGATAAACCAGATTGCCCTGGCCAACCGGCAACGCTGGATCATTGCAGCTCAGCTCCAGGCTTGAGCCCGCCCGTTCGAATTCCAAAGTATCGCACAGGGCCACCGGGTGAAACAGTGTTTCCAACTCATGAAATCCATCCGGGCGCTGGCCGAGGATATTCAGCAGCAGGTTGACTTTGCAGGGGGAGAATTTCTCTAGCGCCGCCATAGTCGGAAACCAAAAAGCGCCAACACGGGTGTTGGCGCTTGGAACAGAACTTAAGCCGGATTAGTGGGTGTCAAAGATACGAAAACGGCTGCCTGGGACCATGGGCAACACGTCGCCGCCGCTAAAGCCGAGGTTCGTGTCGGTGGCAAACGCGGAGTCTTCGGCCAGGTTAGGCGTGTATGCATCCGGGTAGCCGGGCTCTGGTGAGAGGTAATGGGTCACGACTGGGTCATAGGGCGGGAAGGGCGAGGTGACCACCTCGTAGATGCCTACCCCGGTCCGGGCAAACACGCGGTTCATCCCTTTGAAAAACCCGGTGGTGTAAGCATAATCCGGGCCCTCGAATAAAGCGGATTGTTCCAATGACCGGCGCAGTTCGCCCTGGCGGACGATCTCGGTCATGTTGCGCATTCCCCGGCCGAACTTGCGTTCGGTATTGGCGCATCCGGTGCCCAGCAGGGCAGTGATCAAAACAGCAGCAAGCAAGAGCAAATTTTTACGCATAAAAATCGTTTCGAAGCAAGTTTTGTTCATGCATCCCGGGTTGTAAAGAGAAATGTGTGACCCGAGACTTTTGTCAGGACTTACGCTTACCGTTTCTTGTGGCTGATGCGGTAGGCCTCGGTGGTGACGTAGTATTTGGTGATCATGTTGGGCACTTCCCAGGCGGGGAGTTGGCCTTTCGCGAGGTAGTCCAGGAAATGCTCGGTGACTGCCCCGAAGTGCGCTTCGTGACCCACATTGTATTTAGCTGGCACGACCACCTTCCAGTTCCGTCCATCAGGCGCGATGTCGATGCCGGGATAGGTGCGAGCGATATCCGCCACTGCCGCGCGCAAGGTTTTGGCGAAGACCTCCGGAGAATCGCCCGAGGTGTTCTCCACATACATCGTGGGCAAAAAGTTCTGCTCGGCGGACTGGCGAATTACGAGGTTGGCTTTGCTCCCGCGCATGATGGAGTAATGCATGTCCTTGGCTCCGGGAGGGGCTTCGAAATTCCAGATCACTTTCACCTTGGCATGGATGCCTTTCAGCCGCCAGGTCACATCGCCGCTGGAGAACACGTGCAGCACGCCGGCCTTGTCCACGTTGGGCTTGAGATACGCGGGGAACTCATCCATGCCCGTCGCCTTCTTAAATTGCTCCCGCGTCAGGGTGGTGTCCCACCGGGTGGCATCCAGCACTTTCACGTCTTTTTTCCAATTTAACGTCTCCCCCGGGAAACAGCCCCATTGGACGAGGTCCACCAGGTGCGTGCCGACATCCGGCACGGCTTCTCCCTGCTGTTTAACGTCGAAAAACCAGGGAGGCCGCACCAATGGCTTGCCGGCAACTTCCTTGGAGTAATGGTGAGTGCTTTCCTTGTAAACCGAGGGCTGCTCCGGGGTGCCCTGAAGCAGTTTTCCAAAGAGGCCTTCCTGCCGGGAAAAATCGCGTTGCAGGAGCGAGGTGATCTCGAACCGCTCCGTCATGATGTCGTATAGCAGAACGTTTTTATCCGCCGCTCGTTCAAAGGCTTTGCGCAGGCGTTTGAAGTCGCCCGGGGTGATGGCCATGGGCTTGTCCGCCAGCACGTTGAATCCGGCATTGATCGATTCATAAATGTATTCGGTTTTGCGCAGGTTATTGCCGGAAATCACCACCACATTGCCGGCGCGGTCACGAATCATTTGTTTCAGGAAATCGGGGCTGATATGGACCTTGGTTTCCCATTTGGTGGGAGTCTCCGCGCGGGTATTGAAGCCTTCAATGCGGTTGAGGTGGTCCTGGAGTTCGGCTCCGCCGGGGGAATAGACGTTCACCACCGGGCTGACCTGGGGGTACATGAATTTCTGAACCAGGCCCGCGTGAAAATGACCGGGATCAAGCGTCAGGAGTCGGACGGGGTAATCGGCGGCCCGCAGGCTGGCGCCGGACGCCAAACCCAAGGCCAGCAGGGCTGTCAAGGTTGCACCTTTCATAATGTTGTTCATCTGGATTGATCTGGTTTAGGCAATCTAAAATCGGGGGCGAGCCAGCCAGAACGGCCGGCGCGCCCACGGGGTCGAGCGGAACTCGAAACGTTCCGATCAAGCTTTCTTCATGACATGATGCACGCCGTAGGGCGCGCGCTCCAACCGGGAGCAAAGCGCGTTTGCCTGGGGGTCGTCGATGAATTTTTCGTTCGCCGGATCCCAGCGCAGTTTGCGGCCGAGTTTCATGCTGATCCAGCCGATGATGCAGGCGCTGGTGGACCGGTGCGCCTCTTCAGGGGTGGTTACCGCCGGCTTGCGGGTTTTGATGCTGGTGAGCCAGTCTAGATGATGATCATCGCTCCGGTGCAGGCGCAGGTCGCTGCCTTTGAATTCGCTATTCAGAATGCTGGGGCTGCTGGCATCCAGCGCCTTGCCGAACGCGCTCGCGGGGTCGCTCGCCGTGGCTTTTTCGCCGCCGCGGCTGACGAATATCCAACCCTCCGACCCTTCGAAACGGATGCCATTGACGTATTTGTCATCGATCATCATCGTCACGCCGTTGGCATACTTCATTTCGATATGGTAGGGGCCATGCACGTTCCACAGGCCTTTTTTGGGGAATTCCGCTTTGCCTTCCGCCTCGATCGGGCCGGAAAGCTCAGTGCCCATGCCCCAATGCGCGATATCCACGTGGTGCGATCCCCAACCGGTGATCATGCCCAGGCAGTAAGACTCGATGCGCAGGTAGCCGGGGCGATCCGTCCAGCTATTTTGTGGATGCACCCGTTTTTCCGTGTAAGGCACCTTGGGGGTGCAGCCGAGCCACATTTCATAGTTCAGGTTCGGCGGCACCGGCATTTCCGGTTCTTCCTCGCCGGCGGGGTCCACGGGCAGCCCGATCTTGATCGTCTGCAGCTTGCCGATGCGCCCGTTGCGCACCAGTTCGCACGCGAGGCGAAATTGCTTCGTTGACCGCTGCTGGCTGCCAATTTGGAAAGCGCGTTTGTTCTTCCGCACAATATCGCTGACGATCCGTCCCTCCTCGAGGGTCATCGTCAGCGGTTTTTGAACATAAATGTCCTTGTTTGCCAGGGCGGCCGCCACCACCGGTTCAGCGTGCCAATGATCGGGCGTGCTGATGGCTACCGCGTCGATCCCCGGGTCTTTGAGCAGCTCCCGGTAATCTCCGTATGCTTTGCAGGTGTACCTCGCGCCCGACCCCTTGGCGTAATTTTTTTCCACCTGGTCCTTGGCCATGGCCAGACGTTTTGAGTCCAGATCGCAAACGGCCACCACGCGGGCGAGATCATGCTTGAGAACCCCCGGCAGATCCATGGTGTGGGCGATGCGTCCGCAGCCGATCTGCCCAATCTGGATGCGGTTGCTTGGGGCATTCTGGCCAAAGACGCTCGATGGCACGATCGTGGGGAACGCCAGGGCGCCGGCGGCGCCGGCCAGGCTGGCTTTGAGGAATTGTCTGCGGGTGACACTCAGTTTTGTATTCATAGGCTGTAACTTCCCGGGTGCCAGGGCAGCGGGTGCGCCCGTGGCGTTCACCCCGGTTCACTGCGGTTGCTTGTTTTGTTCTGTGACCCAGAGGATGCCCCCCAGGATGTGTTTTATGAGCAGGGGGTCGGCATAATGCTCAGGCTGGTGGCCGAGAGCGGTGTACCATTGTCGTCCGCCGTCAAAGGATCGCCGCCATGCCAGTGGATACTCCGTTCCAAACTGCTCCCCGGGAAACTTGGCCTTTCCGGGGTCGTCCAGGCTTTTCAAATCCCCCACCAGAAGCACATGCCGGCCATCCGGAATGTTGTCCACGTAGTAAAACTCGTCGGTCCACTCGAATTCGGCGGGCATATGCTTCGTGGAAATATCGTTAGGGTCTTTCACTTTGACTGTAAACTTCTGCATTTTGGGATGCCGGACAAATTTGCCGCCCATGAGTTCCCAAAAGTAGGGCCATTTGCGCATGGACCCGGTGGCTGAGTGGATTCCCACCACCCCGCCCCCAGCCCGCACGAACCTTTGAAGCGCGGCTTTTTGCTCCTCCGTTTCCAGGATTTCGTTGTTCGAATTGTTGAAGATTATCGCTTGATAGCGTTTGAGGTTTGCGGGGGTAAACGCGGACGGATCATCGGAAACATCCGCCGGGATGTTGCTCTGCTCACAAATGCGCTTAATGGCCTCGCTCGCGGCTTTGATGTTGGCGTGGACGTAGAGGCCTTTGCCGGTCTGGTTTTTGTTGTAGATCAGAACCCGCGGTTGAGCGGCCTGGGCCGCGCCGTAAACGAAGAGTGTGACAAGGCAGAGAACCAGCCTCAGGATGCCACGGCGAAACACGATATGCATAACCTTTTGACGCGGTCAGATTGTTTCCATTCACGACCACGCCGCGCACTATGCTTGGGTGGCCGACTTGCGAGATTATGCGCCCGAGAGACCTTGAAGCAAGCACTTTGAAGGGGAACCTCCGCAGGCGGTGTATCCCGGGGTTGTCGGTGAAGGTCAGTTCCACAGGAGGTGGTCGTCTTGATTTTTCACCAGCACTACGACCTTGAGCAAGCGGGTGAAGCCGGGTCTGCCCCATATCTGACCACAGCCTCTCAAACGTTGCTGTAATTGCTTGCCCAGGGATTCGACAGCACCACTGCCCCGTGGAGCACCTGCTTTCTCCATCGCCTGGTAGTG
>JBBQYD010000051.1:0-17375 GCA_038209025.1 Verrucomicrobiota bacterium
GTCTCCGTCAAAAGCCACGTTGTGCAGTTTTTCGTAAGTCATCGTAACCACCTGGTCCGCGGACCCCGCCCGATTCACCAGGCGCAGGTAGGACTCGGCGCCGCGCTGCGCCGCCTGGCGCAAGCGTCCCATGACCTCATCGATCTTATGAGTGGGAACGAACCCCTGGCCGCCTTCGAGCACCAGGCGGTCGCCCCTGGCGCCCTCCAGCTCGAGGGTGAAGGCGCCGCCGGCCATGGTGATCCGGGCCCGGGAACGCATCAACCCGCGCACCAGGTGCGCCATCTTGGTGATGGCGCCGTCGCGTTCGCGGATGGCCCCCATGTGCCCGGTAGCCCCATGCACGCGCACCAGGAAGGACTTGCCCTTTCGTTCGAGTTCGTAATGCCGGGGCACCATGATCTTGCCGGTGCCGGGGTCGGTCACTGTGCTCTTGTCCCCATACACCCCAATGTAACCGGCCAGGGCAAAATCAAGGGCATCGCGAACGAGCGCCTCCGCCGCCTCGCCCGGATTCCGGTCAAAAACCAGGCGGAAACTAACGTCGCCACAAATCCGGCTGGGATGCTCCCCAAAGGGCCCGATGATGCCATGACAGGTTTGGACGGGACGTTGCGGAAAGAGCGGATGGCGGCTTTCGGCGCGAATGGCCGCCCCTTCCTTTTCCAGTTCGTCATTGACGAACGCAAACATCTCGAACGCTGAAACCCCGGCGGGCGGTTTCAGTTCGAGGCGGTACCAAACCGCTCCGCGATTGGCGGGATGCAGTTTCATGCCGCTGCATTCGAACACCACAATGGAATCGTAGAAGGCCTTCAACTCGCGGTCCAGGGCGAGCGAAAGAGACCCGTTGCCGCCGGTCTCCTCCTCCACCACGAACATGCCGAGCACGTTTTGGTTCCACGCGAGCTTTTTCGCGGGCATGATCTGGCCAAGCACCTTGAGCGCCGCGACCACGCTGACCAACGGCCCTTTATCATCACAGGCACCGCGCCCATGCACCACCCCGCCCTTTACCCGGGGAGCGATATAGGGCGCCACCACATCCACATGGGCGTTGACAGCCACCGATTTGCCGCGTCCGCGCGGGTTCCCGGATTTGGCTCCCGACCCGCCGGCCCCCGGCAGGAAACAGAGGAGGTTCGAACGTCCGGCATAAGCCTGCTCTGGCGTGAGACCGGCGGGACGCTCGGAAGTCTTTGTAAAATGCAGCAGCGAATAGTTCGGATGCGCTTTAATGGCTGGATTCACCGGACGCCGCTCCAGGCGGAGGCCTTCAAAACCCAGGGTGCTGAGTTCCCGCTCCAGGATTTTGAAGCAGCCGTCCTCGGCGGCGCGCATCTTCGCGACGTCCGGGTTGGGCGTCGTATCGATGCGGCACAATTCGACCAGCAGGTCGCGCAGGTATTTTTCAAATTCCGGCGTGCGCGTGCGCGCTTGGATGCTTTTCCACACGGCGGCCATGGCCGGGGAGGTCTTGGCGGGCACCGTTTTCGTGAGCTTCTGTTTCATAGGTTCGCAATCAATGGCTGGCCGCCAACTCCACATGTCCGGCCCGTTTGCGAGCCGGGTAAGCCGCTTCCACCGCTTCGTCCACCGCCTCGCTGAGCACCGCGAGCCCCTCCTCCAGGGCGTCGCGGGGAATCGTGAGCGGGGGGCTGATCTTGACGGTTTGCCCCCAGGCACCCACCGGCGCAAAGAACAACAGGCCCTTTTGATAACAACGCTCGATGATGCTGTGGGCCAGGTCGTGGTCCGGCTCCTTTTTGCCGGGTTTCACGGTCTGCAACCCGCCGACGAGGCCCCGCGCGGCCACGTGCCCAACGACCTCGGGGTGATTGGCCTGAATACGTTTCAGACCCGCCATCAGCACCGGCTCCAAACGGGCCGCGTTGCCGGTCAGGTCTTCGCGCTTGATTTTTGCCAGGCTGGCGAGGGCCGCGGCGCAGCATACCGGGTTGCCGGTATGGGTGCTCGTCATGGAGCCGGGGCCGAACTGGTCCATGATCTCTTCGCGACCGATGACCGCCGAAAGGGGCAGGCAACTGCTGATGCCCTTGCCGCAACAAATGAGGTCGGGGATGACACCATAATGTTCAAACGCCCAGAACTTGCCCGTGCGGCCAAAACCGGCCTGCACTTCATCAAAGATCAACACCACATCATTTTCCCGGCACCACTGGGCCATTTGTTTCACGTATTCAACCGGGGCGAAATCGGGACCCACGCCCTGGTAGGTTTCCATCAGAATGCCGGCAACATTCCTGGGCTCAAAACCGGCTCGCTGGATGGCCGCCAGGAAAGTCTCAAAGCTGGTGTTTTCCTGCCAATAGCCATCCGGGAAGGGAGCATTGATGATGGCGGGGTCCAGATTCACGATCCAGGACTTCTGCCCCGCCATGCCGCCGGCCTGCTGCGCGCCCATGGTGCGCCCATGAAACCCACGCTCAAACCCGACAATGCCGATTTTGGCCTTGCCGCCCTTGCGGATGCCGTTCGCCCGGGCCAGCTTGATGGCGCATTCCGTAGCTTCGGAGCCGGTGGTGAGCAGAAAGACTTTCCGCAGACCCGCCGGGGCCATTTCGGCCAGTTGGTCCACGAACGTTGCCCGCTCCTCACTGGGAAAGCAGTAGTTATGCAGCAGGCCGCTGTTGACCTGGTCGATGACGGCCTGGCGAATCTCCTTGGGTCCATGCCCGGCGTTGGTCACCAATACGCCGCTTGAAAAGTCCAGCCACCGATTGCCGTACTTGTCATATACGAAAATATCCTCGGCCCGATCCCACACAATCGGCGGCTGGCCGCGCATGGATTGCGGCTCAACCCGTCGCAGAGTCTCCAGGGTGGCCACCGAATCCGGATGCGGCAACATGGTCTTCACCCGGCGGAATTTGGTCTCCACGGCCGGAACCGAGCGCGGCAAAATGCTGAATTCTTTTCCCATAAAGCAATTAGATATACTCTTTCCCGGGGCGTAATACTTCGCTTTTAGTGGCCAGTTTCGATACTTTTGTGCTCAACCACCCGGGCGTGGCACCGCCCAATCCCCCGGACGGCAGGAAGCCAGGGGAGCGCCGGAGACTGCCCTGCCCGGCGCCCTCCCGACGAACTCACCGGCACGCTGGACAGGTGCTCAACGGCTACACGGCTACCTGGATTTCGCCGACCGCCACCTGCGGGCGCATGAACGGCGGGACCATTTTCCTAGTCGCCAGGCCTCGCGCAACCGCCATGCCGCTTGCCGCGCACGACTGCCGGACAACGCCCTGCCACACGCGAACGGACGGCGCTATTTGGCGGTGGATCGGAGAAAATCGGGTTCCCGGAGTCGTTGTGAATGAGGGGGATATGGCAGATAAAGGGCGAACTCAGGAATCCGTGCCATGCCCCCCCCCGGAATTGGATTTTCAGCCGAGCTGGTGCGGGAGGTTCCCAGAGGTTTCTTCACTTAAAAGTGGATACAAATACTTGACACCGGACGGTTAAGTTGCGAACTTAAGACAGTAATCAGCGAAAATCAAATACTCGGCACGTCTATGAAATCAATCCTCGCCCCTGTTGCAGTTCTCAGTCTCATGGCGAGTACAGCGATGGCGCTCGAAACGGTCTATGTGACCGCTCGTCCCCAAGGCTGTACCGTAACCGCCAATTGTCCGGGTCCTAACCTGGACGGCACCTATAGTGAACATTTTCCCAGCTTGGGTGATTACGGCGCTGTCGGCAGCGCGCAAGGCCACCCGCAAACCACGGTCGCACGGACCTACATCAGCGGCACCTCCATAACTGATACGGGTGCGGGCGTCACTTTAACCCCAACGCTCGCGGTTGCCGGGGGAACCTATTTGATTGAATATAATTTCAATAGCACAGCGGGAAATACGAGCACGGATGTGGTGTTTTCTGTGACCTCCCCGAATGCGAACCTGTCCTTCACCACGACAGACAAGATGCAGCGGAGTTACGGAACCCCAGCCAATCGTTGGAATGTGGTGGGTTACCTCACCAATCAGGTCGGAGTGACGAAACCTGAACTGACTTTTAATTACGCAAGCGGCATGATCAACGGAACCCTGCAAAACCGGCTGTTGCTCGACTGCTGGAAATTCACCTATGTGGATGTCTGCATGAAAACTCCGGCGGTGGCGGCGGTTGGGCCACTGGGCGCCAGCATGAATGAAGTAAACGTTACGGGCGTGGCCACGAACGCCACCAAAATAACCATTTACCAGGACAACGGAGCTGGGATGGTGGCCATTGGCTCGAAGACTACTGGCATCGTCCCGGGGGCCAATAAAGTCAGTGTGACCGGCTTGGTAAAGAACGCCGCGGTGGCTGCCACGCAGACGGTGGCTAATCAAGAGGGCTGCGTCCCGGCTGCCGGCGTCCGGGTTGGCGGCGGTGCAAATCCGCCCATCCGCATCGCGTTAACCATTCGCGAGACCACCAATGCAACCGCGAAAGCGGGTTCTCCGGGAAACACGGCTAGCGGGAACCTGCATTTCCTGGGCGCCTCGGCTGTCAGCGGCGGCGCGCCCATAGACGCCGCCATCGTTTACCCGAGCAACGGGTGGCAGACGGTCAGCATCAGCCGGGGTTCGGTCAGCATTGGCACCACGGCGAACGTTACTGGCATACCGACCAACCTGCCCAGCGGATTCACCGGATACGTCGCGGATTTTGGAATGGACATCCAGGTTTACGCGTTCCGGAAAGGCACCAATTCCGCCAGTGTCGTGACTAACATCTTCTCGCGTGTTCCCGCGCAATCCGCCAGCGTGGTTAGCAATCAGGCTTACGGCGTGGTTTGGAAGTGGGATGCCGTCCCGAATGCCGAAGGGTATCGCGTCGTGCGCAGTTGGGGTGGAACCCCCGCCTATGAAGGAGCGGACGTGACCAATAACGTATTTGTGGATTACAATGTGGCGGACCAATGGCTGGCCGGGATCGATGTCAACACCAACGGCATTCAAAACGGTCTGAGCGTTCAATGGAATCCCTCGGTATCCAACACCAACAACCTGCCGGGCCAGTGGGGCACTCTGGAATCCATCAACTTCGCCATCGCTGATCTCACCGATACCGGCCCGTTCGATGTGTATATCGACAACGTGCAGAACGGCACCAACGTATTCCAAACGTTTGAGGAAGCGCCTGCTGGCATGACCGCCTACGGTTTCCAGCCGCCGTTCTACTCCGGCACCTCTAGCGGCAACCTCCTTAACCCTCCAGACGTTGGACAGGTCGTCAACACCGTGGCCGACACGGGCATGAAATCTCTCCACCTGGTATGGCAGTGGAACGCCCTTTCCGCCTCAAGATGGATTCGCCTGACCACTTCCTCAACGTATCCGGCGAGCAATCCGTTTGTGAACCTGGATGAGCCGATTTCTTTCCGGATTCTTATTCAACCGGTGGGCGCAACGCTCCCCGCGGCACCAGCCCGACCCGCCCTCACGGCTGCCCAGGCGAATGGACAGACGGTGCTGATCTGGACCGGCGCTCATCGCCTCCAGAGCTCCGGGGACGTCAGCGGGACCTATACGAACGTGCCCCAGATAATGTTGCTCCACAACACCTACTCAGCCGCCGACCTGCATCCGGGCACCAACACCTTCCTGGCGCCTTATACAAACCTGTTCACCGAACCGGCCAGGTTCTTCCGGCTGGTTGACTAGAACGCAGTTGCCTTTTTGACGCAAGACCGGGTCTTCGGACCCGGTCTTTTTTTTTGCGTAAATTTGAATGTCAAAAGGAAATTGAATTGTGGGCGGAGACGATTTCGCTTAGGCTCCGTCGCTCTGACAAATCTGGTTTCTTAAAACGCTTCACCCTGTGACAACTCAATCGTCTCTACCCGTCCGCGCCTGGACCGTCGTTCTCGCCGCGCTGTCAATCAACCTCATCCTGGGCGTGCTTTACGCCTGGGGCGTGATGGCCAAAGCGCTGGTCGGGCAATGGGGTTGGACGAAGACCGAGGCGGCCCTCCCCTTCACCGTCTCAACCGCCGCCTTCGCGATCATGATGATTTTTGCGGGGCGTCTGCAGGATAAGATTGGCCCGCGGGTCGTCGTCATGCTGGGCGGAATTATCCTCGGCACCGGTTTGGTGCTGTCTTCATTCGCGACCACGCCGCTGACGATGGTGCTGAGCTTCGGCGTGATCGGAGGCTTGGGAATTGGCCTCGGCTACTCGGCCACCACGCCGCCCGCGATCAAGTGGTTTCCTCCCGCCCGGAAGGGTTTGATCACGGGCATCGTGGTGAGCGGGGTGGGCCTCGCCGCAGTCTACATTTCGCCACTGACGCAGTACCTGCTCAAGCAGACCAGCATATCGCGGACTTTTCTCCTTCTGGGCTTGGGCGCGGTGGTTTTCGTGAGCATCCTGTCCCGATTTCTCGCCAACCCGCCCGCCGGCTATGCTCCCGCTCCCGCGCCGGGCGCCACGCCCGCCCCGACCTCCGCTGCCAGCGGCAAGCGCGAACTCGACTGGCCTCAAATGCTTCGCAGTCCGCAATTCTATCAGTTATGGCTCATGTTTGTGCTGGCCGCGTCGGCCGGCCTCATGGTCATCGCGCACGTGGCCATCATCGCCAAGGAGCAAGCGCGGTGGGAATGGGGGTTTGTGCCGATTGTCATGCTCGCGATTTTCAACACCGCGGGACGGGTGATCAGCGGCATGGTTTCGGACAGGATTGGCCGAACTCGAACCATGGTCCTGGCGTTCAGCCTGCAGGCGGTGAACATGTTCCTTTTCCCATTCTACACCACTCCGGCGTTACTGGTCTTTGGCTCGGCCTTCACCGGTCTCTGTTACGGCACCATCTTCACCCTCATGCCGGCCGCCACGGCTGATTTCTACGGCATCCGCAACCTGGGCGTGAACTACGGCCTGCTGTTCACCGGCTTCGGCGTCGCCGGCGTGGTTGGGCCCATTCTCGGGGGGCGCATTCGCGATCATTTCGGTTCGTACTCTTATTCCTTCACGACTTCGGCCGTCCTGCTGCTGGTCGGCGCCGTACTTGCCATGGTTGTAAAGGCTCCAAAACGGGAATCGTCCCCGGCGGCAGAACCGGCGGCCGGCCAGTTGGCAATGCTAGAATAGCCCCCACCGGCTGCCCAAGGGGATGCCTCGGCCCAGAAACGGACGCTGGGGAATTTGACTTGCCGGTTTCAGCCGCTACCTTACAGAATCGCGTGAAGACATTCATGGTGCTCATCCTGGGTTGTTTGCTCGGCGCAGCCGCGCTCTGGTTTTATACCGATCAGCAGGCTAAACAGAAAGTTCAGACCGCGGGCGGACATCTTCAAGCCGTCACCCGGGAAGCCAGCGCGGCAGTTCAGGAAAAGCTGCGCACTTTGAACCTGGGCACCAACGACATCAAGCGGGAACTGGAACGTACCGGCCAAATCGTCCGAACCAAGGCCAGAGAGGCTGGCGAGGCAATTTCTGACGCCACGTTGGACGCCCGCATCACCGGGGCTATCAAGGCCAGGCTGGTCGCTCACGCAAAGCTGTCAGCGCTGGATATTTCGGTCAACACCACCGCCGGGGTGGTGACGCTTTCGGGAGCCGTCGGGTCGGAGCAGGAGATCAGTCAGGCAATGCTCCTGGCCATGGAAGTCGATGGCGTGAGCAAAGTCGTTTCGACCCTGCAAGTCCGGCCGCGCGCGGGCGACCGAAGTCAATGACGGTCCCGGGTCGCCACTGTTCGGAGAGGGAATTCTAATCGCACGATGTCCACGACACCTGAAAACAAAACGGACCAGATTCCGGGAGCCATCAACCTGGCATTCGCCGAAGGAATGTACGAGCAGTACCTGCGTGATCCCGCCTCCGTGGCGTCGGATTGGCGGCGCTATTTCGGCCAGTGGGCGGATTCGGAGCTGCGATTCCCCAACCCCTCATTTGGTCCTTCCTTCCGGCCCGCCAGCATTTTCAGCCCGCCGGCGCCAGCGATGACGGGCGCGGGGTTTTCCGAGCGCGAAACAGCGGTCCTGGCCGACCGCGTTTACCTGCTCACGCGGCTTTACCGGGTAAGGGGGCATCGTATCGCGCAGGTCGATCCCCTGGGGCTGCCCGTGCAAACGCCCCCGGAACTGACCCCCGAGTTCTTCGGGCTCGGTGAGGCGGACATGAACCGTCCCGTCTATAGCGAGACTTTTCAGTACGAAGGGACCCTGACCCTGGGAAAACTGCTGGAGCGGCTGCGCAACACTTACTGCCGGTCCATTGGTGTGCAGTATATGCACATTGATGATCTGATCGTGCGCCGGTGGTTGCAGCGCCGCATGGAAGCCACCCAGAACCGACTGCAACTCACCCGCCCGGAGCAGATTCGCATTCTCACGCGGCTGACCGACGCCGTTACCTTTGAGGAATTCATTCGCCGGAAATTTGTGGGCGCCAAGTCGTTTTCCCTGGAGGGTTCGGAGAGCTTTATCCCGCTGTTGGATCTGGCCATCGAGAAAGCGGGACAGCAGGGCATCCGCGAGATCGTGTTCGGCATGGCGCACCGGGGACGCCTCAACGTGCTGGCGAATATCATGGGCAAAAGCCCGCGCCGCATCTTCCGGGAATATGCCGACCTGGACTGGAAATCCTCCTCCGGACGCGGCGACGTCAAATATCACCTTGGCCACAGCTCCGACTGGACGACTGCGGCGGGAGAAACGATCCACCTATCCCTTTGCTTCAATCCCAGCCATTTGGAATTCGTGAATCCTGTGGCACTGGGGCGCACGCGGGCCAAACAGGACCAGGCGGGTGACAAGAACCGCGACCAGGCCCTCACAGTTCTCATTCATGGCGATGCCGCCTTTGCGGGTGAAGGGGTGGTGCAGGAGACGTTAAACCTGAGCCAGCTCGCCGGCTATACCGTAGGCGGATCGCTTCATGTAATTGTGAATAATCAGCTTGGGTTCACCACCGGGCCTTCGGAATCACGATCCAGCCCGTATGCCACGGACATCGCTCGCATGCTGCAAATCCCGATCTTCCATGTGAACGGCGAGGACCCTGAAGCGGTTGCGCAAGTGGTGCGGCTGGCCATGGATTTCCGCCACGAATTCAAGCGCGATGTGGTGATCAACATGTACGGCTACCGTCGCCTGGGTCACAATGAAGGCGACGAACCAACCTTTACCCAACCCCTGCTCTACAGTGCCATAGCCAAGCGCAAATCGGTGCGCGAAGGCTACCTCGACCACCTGCTCAAATTGGGCGAAGTGACCCGGGAGGAAGCGGACGCCATTGCCGCCTCACGTCGGGAGGCGCTGGAAAAAGAGCTGTCCGAATCGCAATCCGGCAAGGCTTCCACCACCTCCGACCAACTTCGTGGACTGTGGTTGAATTACCGGGGCGGGGTCGAACCGCGGGAGGAAGCGGAGGTGTCCCCGGTGCCGCGCGAACAACTTTCAGCGTGGCTCGACGCGCAGTGTCGCCTGCCTGAAGACTTTCACCCGCACCCGAAAATCAAGAAACTCCTGCAAACCAGGCAGCAGATGGCTTTGGGTGAGGAACCGATCGACTGGTCGGCGGCGGAAGCGCTGGCCTTCGCCAGCCTTTCCTGCGCGGGATTGCGGCTGCGAATGACCGGCCAGGACAGCGAGCGGGGCACGTTCAGCCATCGTCATTCCGTGTTGCACGACGTGCAAACCGGGGCCAAATACATGCCGCTTCAGCATTTGGCGGCCGGCCAGGCGCCCGTGGAAATCTGCAACAGTCCGCTCTCCGAAACCGGGGTGCTGGGGTTTGAATATGGCTACAGCCTGGAAGCCCCGGATTCCCTCGTCATTTGGGAAGCCCAGTTTGGCGACTTCTGGAACGTCGCCCAGCCCATCGTTGACCAGTTTATCGCCAGCGCGGAAGAAAAGTGGCAATGGCTCAGCGGCCTGGTGCTCCTGCTCCCGCATGGCTTTGAAGGACAGGGTCCCGAACATTCCAGCGCCCGCATGGAACGTTTCCTGATGCTCGCGGCGGACGATAACATTCAGGTCGTTTATCCCAGCACTCCCGCCCAGTATTACCACGTGCTGCGACGCCAGGTCCTCCGCACTTGGCGCAAGCCGCTCGTCGTCATCACACCAAAAAGCCTCCTCCGCCATCCCAAAGTTCTTTCGCACCTGGACACCCTCTCGGGGGACAAATTCCATCGCCTGCTCCCCGACACCTCCGCCGTCCCGGCCGAGCGGGTCCAACGCATCATTCTTTGCACCGGGAAAATCTATTACGAGTTGGAAGAATACCGCGAAGCTGAGAAACGAGAGGACACTGCCATCATCCGAATCGAGCAGCTTTACCCCCTGGGGACGGAACACTTGCATGCGGCGCTCGCATCCTACTCCCCCGCCACGCCCGTTTATTGGGTGCAGGAAGAACCCGCGAACATGGGCGCATGGACCTACCTGAGAGTGCGTTTCGGCGAGCGGATTCTCGATCACCCGTTTGGCGGGATTTCGCGGGCGGCATCCGCCTCGCCCGCCGCCGGCTCACATCGGCGTCACAAGCAGGAGCAGGCGGAAGTCATCGCCCGCGCGTTTAACGAACAGTAGAAGGTTTCCCTGAAAGATCTTATGTCTATCGAACTCAGAGTCCCCGAGGTCGGCGAATCGGTGAGCGAAGTTGAAATCGGCCCGTGGCTGAAAGCCCCCGGCGATGTGGTAGTCAAGGATGAGCCGCTCGTCACGCTGGAAAGCGAGAAGGCAACCATCGAACTGCCCTGCCCGGCGGCCGGCGTCCTGTCACAACAACTCAAGCACCCGGGCGACGTGGTCAAGGTGGGTGAAATCATTGGCTACGTGGACCCTTCGGCGGAGAGCGGCGCCCGACCGTCCGGCGCAGGGGCCGAACCTCCCAAAGCGGCCACCGCCCCGGCCCCCTCCCCACCGCAACCCACGGAACCGCGCGTGATGCCGGCAGCCCAGCGGGCGTTGGAGGAACGGGGCATGAAAGCCGCCGATGTCACTCCCAGCGGTCCGGGAGGCCGGCTCCTGAAAGAGGATGTGCTCCGGGCCAGCGAACCGCCGCCCACGCCGTCCGCTCCCCCGCCGCCAGCGTCCGACTCACAACTGGCCTCCGCACCGGAGTTGAAGAGCTTGGTGAGCACGGTGCCGGGGCTGGAACCCCATGGAGCCTACCGCCAGGAGGAAGTGGTTCCCATGAGCCGCTTGCGACGCACCATTGCCCAGCGCCTGGTGGAGGCTCAGCATAACGCGGCGCTGCTGACCACCTTTAACGAGATCGACATGAGCGGCGTCATGACGTTGCGGAAGACCTACGGCGAAGCGTTTCTGCAAAAATACTCGGTCAAACTCGGCTTCATGTCTTTCTTTGTGAAAGGCGTGGTGGATGCGCTTAAACAATTTCCCGCGGTGAACGCCGAAATTCGCGGCAGCTCGACCGTGTTCAGGAACTACTATGACATCGGGGTGGCGGTGGGGAGCGGCAAAGGTTAGGTGGTGCCTGTGTTGCGCAATGCCGAGCGCATGAGCCTCGCGGAAATCGAGCTCGCCATCGGCGATTTCGGACAACGCGCCCGGGAAAACAAACTGAAGCTGGACGAACTTCAGGGCGGCACCTTTACCATCAGCAACGGCGGGGTGTACGGCTCCTTGTTGTCCACCCCGATTGTGAATCCACCGCAAAGCGGCGTGCTGGGCTTGCACGCGATCCAGGAACGTCCGGTGGCGCGCGAAGGCAACGTCGTAATTCGGCCCATGATGTATGTGGCGCTCACCTACGACCACCGGGTCGTTGATGGACGCGAAGCGGTCACCTTCCTTAAGCGGATAAAAGAGGTGGTCGAGGCGCCGGCCCGAATGCTGATGGAGATTTAACCCCCGCCAGGGTGAGGTAAAGCTATCCCTGCGTCTTGACGCTGTTGGGATCGAAGCGGTTGTAGCGCTCGTCCAGCCAGCAGCGCCTCACGTCATCCAGCAACCGCACGAGGTCCTCAAACGCATGTGGCTTTACCCGATAATCAAACACCCCAAACTCCCGGGACCGGTCGACATCCATCTGCAGTTTTGAGGAGGTGAGAACCACCACGGGAAGCATGTCAAATTGTTTTTCAGCCCGGATCCATTTCAGCACATCGAACCCGTCCAGCAGGGGCATTTTGAGATCAAGCAACATCAACCGCGGGACGGGGAATTTGACACGGTCAGCGTAGGTGCCTGCCCCGGAGAGGTAATCCACCGCCTCCTGACCGTTATGAACCACATACAGCGGGTTCTGCATGGCGGCCGTGTCAAAGGCCCGCCGCATCAGAAAAATGTCATTCTTATCATCCTCCGCCAATAGAATTGGAACCGATTCAAGCATGGGTCGTATCCTTCAAAAATGGTTTGGTTACCCGCCAACTCATTATTGCATGCAAGTTGCGGCCGCTCAACTGCTACTCTTTGAAAATGCAGGAATAAGTGATCCTGGAGTCCAAACAGGTGTCACAGCGGGCGGAAACCAGACGACCGGCGGCGGGGCCTGCCCAAGCCAGGCGGCAGCGCAGACACTTGGGGAGCGGCGGATTTTGACATTCCGGGCTGCTGTTACTAGCTTGAAGCAATGGAAGTCCTGCACGCGCCGTGGCGAATCGATTACATACTGGCCCCTAAACCAGCCCGGGATCAAAGTTTATTCTCGGAAATTGGGCAATCAAACGAGGACGTGGCGAATTACGTCCTGGCGCGGGATCGAACCTGCTATGCGCTTTTGAACGCTTACCCTTACACCGGCGGCCATCTGATGGTGGTGCCCTACAAACAAGCCCGTGACCTGAATGAATTGACCGAGGACGAAATGTGCGATTTGATGAAGCTGGCCCGGCGTTGCCAGAATGCGTTGTCAAGGGTCATGCATCCGGATGGCTTCAACCTTGGCATGAATATCGGGAAAGTGGCCGGCGCGGGCATTTTGGACCATCTTCACCTCCACCTCGTGCCGCGGTGGAACGGCGACACCAATTTCATGCCGGTGATTGGCGGGACCACGGTGGTGCCCCAGGCACTTGCGGACCTCGCCGCGCAATTGCGGGCGGCCTTGGCCGAGGAATTGGCGGCGCCAACCCCCACCTGAACCCCGAGAAACAAACCATGGCCACTGAAACCCTGCATTTCGAGAACCCCAGAATCGCCCAGCAGCTCTATAATAGCGATCCGGCCAACCTCCAGGCCCTTCACGAGCAACTTGGCGTCAAGGCCACCTCCCGGGAGGGGTGGATCAAGCTGGAAGGCGCGACCGATGCCCTGGAGCGCGCCAAGCACCTCTTCCTCCTCCTGGAAAACTCGCTAAAGGCGGGGTCCCCCGTGCGCAACCGCGAATTCTCCCATGCCCTGAGCATTGTAAAGGACGAGGGAGTCTCAACGCTCAAAAACTTGATGTCCGACCGTATTCAGACCTCGGAAAAAAAAGGCGGGGTGACCGCCAAGACGCTTGGACAGAAACGGTATCTCGACGCAATCCGAACCCATGACGTGACGTTCGGAATCGGCCCCGCGGGAACCGGCAAGACCTATCTGGCGGTGGCCATGGCCCTCTCGGCACTGCGGGAAGGCAAGGTCTCCCGGATCATCCTGACCCGGCCGGCGGTTGAGGCGGGAGAGGCGTTGGGATTCCTGCCCGGCGACCTCTACGAGAAAATTCTTCCCTATCTGCGGCCGCTGCACGACGCGCTGCATGATATGCTGCCCGCGGAGGAAGTTCAGAAGCATACCGAACGCGCCACCATCGAGATTGCCCCGCTGGCCTACATGCGCGGGCGAACGCTGAATCACGCTTTCATCATCCTCGATGAAGCCCAAAACTCGACTGCGGAACAAATGTTCATGTTCCTGACCCGCCTGGGGACCAGTTCCAGAGCGGTGATCACCGGCGACGAAACCCAGGTTGACCTCCCCAACCATAAGCAGTCCGGCCTGCTCGAAGCCCACCGGGCGCTGCGCCAGGTGGAGGGGATCGCCATCGTGGAGTTCTCCAAAAAGGACGTGGTCCGCCATCCGCTGGTGCAGCGAATCATCTCGGCGTATGAAGAGCATCGGGGGCAGCGCGCCGCCGTCGAAAAGAAAGCCGCATCCTGATGCTCCTGATCAGGAATCGTCAACGGAAACGAAGAATCGACCTGCGGTTGCTGAGCCGGATGACGCGCGCGGTGCTGCGGGATTTGCTGGCACTGGAGGCGTTTGAACTGGCGGTCTGCATCGTGGGCGAAGCAGAGATGACCCGCTTGAATGGGGAGCTGCTACGTCACGAAGGTTCCACCGACGTCATCACGCTGGATTACGGCAGGCTGACCCCTGAAGGGGCTTTGGTGGGGGAGATTTTTGTCTGCGTGGAGGAAGCCCTGAATCAGGCCGGCAGGTTTCGCACCACCTGGCAAAGCGAATTGGCCCGCTACGTCGTCCATGGCGCGCTCCACCTCGTGGGGCACGATGACCATGAGCCCGCCGCCCGGAAGGCCATGAAACAGGAGGAAAACCGCTTGCTTCGCCGTCTGGACACCGAGTTTGGCCTGGCCAAACTCGCCATTGGGGATGCCGTAAAAATTGCCCGGCGGCGCATATAGGGTATAATCTCCCGCGTGAAGACCGGAATTCTAGCGCGCTGGCAGGCCAACTTCCTGGCCGGGCTGGTCATTATTTTGCCTGGGGTGGTGTCCATCGGGGTACTGATCTGGCTTTTCGGAGAGGTAGCGAATATCACGGATGCGTTGCTGATCTTCCTGCCGAAACGCATCACCCACCAGGACGGGGGCAACGGCCCACTCTTTTGGTACTGGAGTGTGGTGGCGTTGGGGCTGGCTGTTTTTCTCGTCGGGGTGGTCGGCCTGGGCGCGCGACACTACTTTGGCCGGCGGCTGATTGAATGGACCGAGTCGTTGCTGCTCCGGGTGCCGCTCCTGAACAAGATTTACAGCGCCATCAAACAGGTCAATGACGCCTTTTCCTCCAGCAAGAAGACCTCGTTCCGCACGGTGGTGGTGGTGGAGTTTCCCCGCAAAGGATTGTATTCGGTAGGCTTCATTACCAATGAGCAACATGGTGAGTTGCAGGCTCGGACCGGGAAAAAGGTGGTATGCATCTTCGTCCCCACCACCCCCAATCCCACCTCCGGCTTCCTGGTGCTGGCCCCGGAAGAGGAGGTGGTAAAGCTGAACATGTCCGTTCCCGAAGGCATCAAGTATATCATCAGCCTGGGATCGATTGTCCCGGATTATGTTCCAGGCAAACCCTTGCCGGTCAGCGACCAGTCGTCCGCCCCACCAGCAACTCAAGTATGACGGAGAACGCCATTGGGCTGGTAATGCGACTCCGGCCGCTGACCGAGACGAGCCTCATCGTTCATTGGCTTACGCAAGGTCAGGGCCGCCTGGCAACCGTCGCCAAGGGGGCGCTCCGTCCCAAATCGCCGTTTCGCGGAAAACTGGATTTGTTTTATCTCGCTGATTTCAGCTTCACCCGGAGCCGCCGCTCAGACCTGCATACGCTGAGTGAGGTGAGCTTGCGTGAAACGCACCCCGCCTTGAGGCAGAGCATCGAGCACCTGCAGCAACTGTCTTACTGCGCGGGCCTGGTCGAGGTGTCCACCGAAACGGAGACGCCCCTTCTCCACGTGTATGAACTTTTGCTGGCGCTGGTCTCACGGACCGCCCTGCACCCGGCCCGGCCCGAGACGGTATTTGCGTTTGAACTCAAGCTGTTAAAAGAGCTGGGGCTCGCCCCGGATATCGCGGAAAGCCGCCTGAGCCCCGGTGCGGCCAGCCTCGCGAGAAGCCTGATGAACTCCCCTCCGGATTTGGTGAGCCGCCTGCACGCCACCGCCGGGCAGCAAAAAGAGCTGGCCCAATATCTTCATGGCTTCCTGACTTATCATCTGGAGAAATTGCCGCGCGGCCGCAGCGAAGCCCTGAGCTTTTCGTGACCCGCCGGCTTTGAGCTAGGAGCGCCCGCCGCCAGCCCCGCTTCCGGGCGTTTCGGAGGCTTGTTGGAGCTTTTCGAAGCTATCCTCGATAAAAGTTGACCCTTGGATGCGGGCCAGCTTGCTATACAACCCGCCAAGCGCCAGCAGTTCAGCATGGCTGCCCCGCTCGACAATGCGCCCATGCTGCATCACGAGAATCTGACGGGCCTTGCGAATCGTGCTGAACCGGTGGGCGATAACCAGGCTGGTGCGGTTGGCCATGAGTCGATCCAACGCTTCCTGGATCAGTTTTTCGGTGGCGGCATCCACGCTGGCAGTGGCTTCGTCGAGAATCAGGATCGGCGCTTTCTTGAGCAGGGCGCGGGCAATGCTGACACGCTGTTTTTCTCCGACACTAAGTTTTACGCCGCGCTCACCGACCCGGGTTTCAAAGCCCGCGGGCAAACGGGAGATGAACTCGTGGCAGTTGGCAGCGCGCGCCGCCTGCTCCAACTGCTGCTCCGTGCAGCCAAGATTGCCAAACCGAATGTTCTCCCCAATGGTGCCGTTGAACAGAAACGGTTCCTGCGTTACCACGCTGATGTGGTCACGAAGGGAAGCCAGTGAAATGCCGGATATATCCTGGCCATCAATGGAAATGCTTCCGGAACTTGGGGCATAAAAGGCCGGAAGCAGGTTCACCACGGTGGATTTGCCGGCACCTGTCGGCCCGACCAGGGCGAGGACTTCGCCGGGTAACGCATGGAGGGTGATGTCGTGCAGCACGGGCAACTCCTGGCTGTACCCAAAAACCACCCGGTCGAACCTCACCTCGCCACGCACCGGCGCACGCAGATCCACACCGGTGTCGGAACCGTCACGCTCCCGGGGATAATCAAGAATGTCGAAAACCCGCTCGCCCGCCGCCCGGGCCGCCTGCAACATTTGGTTCAAGGCATGGAGGCGGCCCACCGGTTCGTAGAACAACCCAAGGTAAAACAGAAAGCCCACCAACTGGCCCGTGGTCATCTCGCCAGCCACCACCTGCAGCCCGCCGAAGTAGATGACGAGCACCATGCCGCATGCGCCCGCGAACGTCATGGCCGGAGAATAGATGGCCCAGACACGCATGATGCCCAGCGACCCGGCACGCAACCGGGCCGCCCGCTCGGCAAACCGCGTGTCCTCGTGACTTTCACGGCTGAAAGCCTTGATTTGGCGCACCCCTTGCAGGTCGTCCATGAGCAGGGCGTTCATGGCGCTCGCCGCCTCCCGCTGTAGCCGATAGCGCCGGTGAGCGGTGAGCGTGTAACACAAGGCGCCAATCGCGAGCGCCGGCATGGGAACCAGCGCCACGGCCGCCAGCATGGGGTTCGTGGTGAACATGATGACTGCCACCCCAATAATGCTCAGAACCGCCACCGTTCCCTGTTCCGTGCCGTCAATGAGCACACGTTCAACCGAGTTGACGTCCTCAATGACAC
>JBBQYD010000052.1:0-17318 GCA_038209025.1 Verrucomicrobiota bacterium
TGATCTCGGGATGAAGGTGCGTTCGCTCGAAATAGCCATGGTGAGCGCTTTCGATAAACGCGGATGTTCGGGCCTTTTCCACGAAGGCCACCATACAGCCGCCAAAGCCGGCGCCCGCCTGCCGCGCACCAACACACCCCGGGGAGGCAAGCATCGCATCCATCATGGCCTGCATCGTGCTTATGATGATGTCGTAAAGCTCGCACGCGCCATGGAAAGAGTCGGCCGTGAGTTGCCGGATGGCCGCGCAGTCAAACGCTGGCAACGCTTTGGCTAGCTCCAGCACGCGCTCGTTTTCCTCGACAATAAACCGGCAGCGCTTAGCCACCTCGGCAGGCAGGGTTTTCTCGCGAGCACGGAAATCGGCCACGGAGATCTCCCGCAGTGCCTTCACGCCCAAACGCCGCGCGCCTTCCTCACACTGGGTCCGACGCTGACCGTACTCGGAGCCGGCGAGGTCCCGCCTGGACTTTGTATCGCAGATGACAATCTGAATGCCGCTAGCCAGCTTCACCGGTCGGCTCGACAGATCCCGGCAATCCAGCAGGAGCGCGCAACCTTCCTGGCCGACGCAAGAGGTGTACTGATCGAGGATGCCGCAATTGACGCCAACGAATTCGTTCTCAGCGCGCTGACAGAGCAGCGCCTTCTTCACCGGGTCAAGTTTCCACCCGCCGAGCGCCTCGAACGCCGTCGCCGTGGCGCACTCCAACGCGGCGGACGAACTAAGTCCACTACTCATTGGCACGGTGCTGTGAATCACCGCATCAAAGCCCTGGAGCGCGATACCCTCAGCCTCAAGGGTCGCGGCGACGCCGCGCACGTAATTGCACCAGGTTCGATCCGGCAGACAATCAATGGCATCCAACTCGAAGCTGCTGCCGACCTGCAGGTTCAGCGAGAACAGGCGGACAGCACGGTCGGCACGCGGACGGATTCCGATCCAAGTGTCCAGACCAATGGGCAGTGTGAGGACGAAACCGAGGTTGTAATTCGTATGGCTGCCCATCAGGTCCACGCGGCCTGGCGCGCGCACCCAGAGCGTGGGTGTGGAGTTGAATTGCTGCTCGAAAACGCGGGCGATGTGCGCGCGGCGCTGGGGGATTGAACTCATTTCGGAAAGGCCTCCAACATGGCGGCGACGTTCGCCGCAGGAATGTCCGATTGCATGCGGTGCGAGGGCCCGAGGATCAGTCCCGTGCCGTTTGGCGCAAGGTCGCGGACGCAGGCGAGCGTCGCGGCACGAACCTCGGCAACGGAAACCTTGGGCAGGATTTCTTGAGTGGAGATGCCGCCGTAGAAACTGAGGTGCTTTCCGAATTCGCGCTGAAGCCGAGTGTGCTGGAGCACTTCAGGTTGGACCGGGTTCAAGCAGGTCAGACCGATGTCCACCAGGTCGGGGAGGATCGGCCAGAGGTCGCCGTCGGAATGAAGGATCACCGGCAGGCCGGCCTCGCGGAACATGGCGAACATCCTGGCCAGCCGAGGTTTGATCATTCGCCGCCACAGCTTCGGCGAAAACAGCAGGCCACGCTGCGCGCCGTAGTCGTCGCCGAAATAGCCGCCGTCCACGCCCAGCTTGAGAAACCTTCTGGCCAAAATCAGCTGAATCTCTGTGATTCGGTCCAAGAGGTCTGCCACCCACACCGGTTCATCCACCAGGTCCATCAACAACTGATCGAACCCGCGCAGCGACCATGCCCGCTCGAACAGCGCGAACCCGAAATTCGGCAGGACGAAATGCTGCCCGGCGTCCGCCGCTATGGCTTGCTGCGCATCGTGAAGCAGACCGGGGGCATGAGGATCGGGCCACCGGAACTTGTCGAGGTTTGCCTTCTGAGCCAAAGGCGCGCAGGCATGCCAGTAGCCTTCCGTTTCCATGCCCCAACCCGCCCCCCACCAATCATAGTTGATTTGGCCATCCGGACTGAGGCGTCGCTGGTGGGCAAGATCAAGCCGGAGGAGGTGGTTGTCCAACAGGTTCGGTAGCTCTGCCAAGGCACAACCAAAATGTGCCGTGAGTTTGGCGCCCATCCTGCCAGTGTAATTCGTCTGCACAGGCAGGCGGTCCACTGGTTGCCCACATACAGCTCTGCGCATTCGCTCTCTCCGTGTCAGTTTCATCTGCAAATCAACTAATAGGCTAACGGGGTCCACCGGAGAACACGATCGGGATTTGCCGACGCTCCAAAACCTCGATGCTCCGCACCTCAGCAACATGATCGCGTTCGTTCAGCACTGCCTTCGCTTCCTCCGGCAGGCGGGTCACTTTGCCTGGGGAGTATGGCATGATGCGAAGTTCCAAATCGGCGAGCTCAGCCGGGCTTAGTCGCCAAAGCGCCAGATCAAACGGCTGGCCGTTGTAGAAATTATCCACCAACAGCAGCCCTTTCGCATAAAAACGCGCCACATCACCGGCATAACAAAGCCGAAGCAGCCATTTCCCCGACGCAACCTCTTGAGGGACGCCCACACGCCAGACTGCGGCAGAACTCCACGCCCGGTCCTCCATGGCGTCTGCTGGGGCAGGCGGCGATAAGGCCGGTTTAACGGGTTTCAACTCTGCGACCCTGCGCGAAGGCGGGGAACCATCCAATAGCAGCCGCTGAAACACCCCCTCCCGGCTGGCTTTTAGCCTGGCACCGTTCAATGTGACCTGCCTCACCGACGGAAATATTGCCAGATTTGCCATTTCCCCCGGGAACCACTCCAGCCTGAGCTGGTCTGTGGTCTCGGGCAGAAGTGTGTTTGACGACATCACGATCCGCTCACGGCCGGCAAGCTTGAGCTTCCACAGGGATTTCGCTTGCGCTGAGGACAGCACCACGAAATTGACGTGCGTGCCAAGGGGAGACTTTTCCCGAAATGCCACGCCGGTTCCGGGTGTCACGCGCCGCAGATGCTTGTTGCCTTTCGCATCCGCTACGGAAAACTCTGGTTCAATGCCATCAATGGCGGCGAAGAAGAACCAATGCTCGCTACCTTCCGATACGGAACACAGCGGTTGTGCCGTGGCATACACGATCTGCACGCCGCCGCAATCCAGGTTGAAAGGCCAGATGCCGTAACTGCCGGAAGGCAGGGTGATTGGCTGCTCTGGCACGGCAAGCGTGCCGTGCGTGGTCTCCAGCGCGAACTGAACGCCCTGCTTCGACGGCAACTGCACGTAGCGCTGGTGGTTATTAAAGAAGATGAACCCGCTCCTACCGTCCGAGCGCGCGTTCCAGCGAACCGTATCGACATCGTCTAGAGATGCTGGCTGACGATCGGGAAAATATGCGGGCATGAGCGCCAGGCTTCGGCCAAAGGCGCGTAGAAAAAGATGCTGCTGGCGCAGCAGGAAGTACTGGTCGCGCAGTTGTCCGCAGGCACCAACCGGACCAAAATCGTAATCCTTCACCGGCAGGTCATTGGGATAGTGCGTTGCCTTGGTTTCGTTGAGCGTGGTCAGCCTCCCTTCCGGGTTCACGCCTCCATGGTACATGTAATAGCCCGGCAGGTTATTGCCTTCCCCGAGTTTTACCAGCGCACTCGCCGCAACATCCGCAGGCGTGACGTGGATTCGGCGATCGTAACTCGAAGGCATGCCTCCCCCAATCTCACAACATAGGAAGGGAAACCGTTGAATCTTCCCATTACGTTCGAGTCGGGTATTGACGAGGCGACCGTTGACCGCTCCCATGTCACCGTCATCGCGGATGGGTGTAAACAGGAACGCCTTTCTCATCCCCAGGGGATCGTCCATCCAGAAGCCGTCCACATAGCCGCCGAACAGCGGAATCAGCCCTTCGTCAGGAATGGGCACCGCATTCCAACCGGTCATGGTGTAAAATGGCACATCAATGCCACACCCCCGCGCCAGTTTCTTCAGGGCGAACAGATAACCAAGATCCCAACATTCGTTGTCATGCTGCACGCCGATGACCGGGCCGCCCTCCTTCCAGAGCAGGCCCTGCATCTGTGTGGCGATTTGCTGATAGAGGACCGCGACGAGTTTCATGAACTCAGGGTTCGGGTGACAACGTTTGCACCCGTCCTTGCCCCAGAAGGCAGCGTGCTGCAGCCAGTCGGGGAACCCGCCATTGCGGACCTCGCCATGACTCCACGGGCCGAGCCGGACGATGACGGGCAAATCCAACTCCTTACAGATTTGCAGGAAATCCCGCAACGAGCGCCGGCCCGACCAGTCCCACTGGGCTTGCTCCTCCTCGTGATGAATCCAGAACACGTAGGTAGCCACGATGTCCACACCACCCGCCTTCATTTTCAGGAGTGCTTCGCGCCATTCCTCCGCCGGGTAACGAGTGAAATGGAATTCGCCCATCACCGGGATGAACGGCCGACCGTCGCGAAAAAGGCTCTGGCTGTCCGCCCAGAACGTGCGTCCGCCGGGCGCGCTTGTCTCACCGAGACCGAGGTGGCCGGTGATGACCGGCGGCGGTTCGGGGGTGAGGTCAATCACGAGTGGGGCAGCGGTCGCGGTGAAGGCGGTAGCAAGCAGAGCTGAGAGTCGGTGCAAGAGGTAGTTCATATCAGGGGAATCTGGTCGCTTCGTTTGCCGGAGGGTGTTGAGCCACTGTCAGCAGCCCTCCACCTTTTCGTGAAGTCCAAACGCAGGCCACCCTCCTCCCATTGGGAACAGGGGCGACTGGCATGATAGCCTCAAGCACGGCCGACTGTCCGGCGGGCGAAGCCCCGAAGGATGCCTCGGCCGTAAGTACGGGACGACTCGATGAGCAGGGCAACTCGCGGCAATCTCCGTGTGTCCAAGGATTGACTGGCCTGTTCCGATTTCGGGCTGCTAGAGCTGAGTGTCGGTTGGACATTCTCATTTCGCTTTAGACGATCGCAAGCGGACTTGCTGAAGTACCAGACCGTAGCGGGTGCCGGGTGGATTGACCTTGATTCTCTCTCCATTCCAATCCGTGGCAAAGTTTCCCGAATAACAAAGCCACGCGGTCCGACCGTCGGTGCTGATGAACTTCGACGGGAAGTTCACGAAGTAGGCTTGTTCGCCGAAATTCTTCATGTAGGTCACCAACCGCCATGGGCCGGTTAATGAATCTGCTTCCAAAATGCAGGTGTTCATCCGCGCACAGGTATTCCCGCCGTCCGTGATGCACATGAGGAACTTCCTGAGCGGCGCGAAATAAGTGGCGGTCACGCAGCCCATGTTGTTGTTCCATTCCAACAACGGCTTCATCCCGGCGAGATCACGGGTCCAGACCGGATGACCGCGTACATCTCGGCCGGCAAAGCACTCGTAGGCTCGTGCATCGTTGATGGTTTCGGGTGAGGGTTTCACGCGCAGCAGGTAAACCTGGTCACCCGTGATCCAACTCAGGTTCGCAGGCCGCGGCTTCAGATCGTTTGGCTCTGCGCCCTGGGCGACCAGGTACGCCATACCGTCCGGCGAATGTTCCATGTCCTTGCCGAAGTCAACGAAGTGCGGCGCGCCCACCTTAACCGGATACCCCCACATGCCGCTTTCGCCAAACAGCGGCTTCTCCGGCGTGTGTGGCGTTTCGTTCCACGTTTTGCCGTAGTCGCGCGAGACACGGAATCCCACCAGCGGTCCGAGCCAGGGCCAGTTGTAAGTCACGCCGCCGATCTTGGTTTGTCCCGCCGGTGAAAGACAATATGTGCCGTAGTACCACACGCCGCGATGCACCAAGCTGCCACAAGGATAACGCCCGCCGTAGGGATGCGGGTCTGCCTGCACTTTGCCGAGGTTCTTCACGGTAAGGGTGAGCGGGTTGTCACCGATAATCATGGCCTGGCCGGTCGTGGCCTTGCCACGCACGGCCCGGAACCCGCCGAAATTGTTGGTGTCCGGGACTACCGCATCGGAATATGAACCATCGCCGTGCAACTCACCATCGGTCCAGGGGGAATACAGGTTTCCATCCGGCGCCCAGCTTGGATACCAGGTGTCAGCCAGGCGGTAATCACTGTGGACGCCCAGAAACTCAATGCCGGTAATTTCTTTGGATGGTTCGAATGGACAATCCGCTGGCGGCTCGGATTTCCAGACAAATGGCTCGAACTTGCGTTGGGCGTTCTCGCCGGCAGAAAAGGTCGTTCCCGCGACGAGGATCAAGCCGGAGATTAAGCCCAGTCGCCGCAGGATCGTGAATGTCACAGTTTCCATGGCTTGCGCATTGGCCGGAGGGCAAGCCGGCGGTTGGCCTCCTTGTCCTTTAGGAACCTCTCCCGCTCCATGTCATACGTGACCTTACGTCCCAGTCGCAACGCAATATCCGCCAGATGGCAAATGGCATCCGACTGGACAGCGTCTTCAATCGGGCAGACCGTCGGTTGCCGGGATTTCACCGCTTCCAGAAAATTCCGCACATGATCCTGGCTGCGCACCAGCCTCGTGCCAAAGCTTTCCGGATCAGCTTCGATCAGATCTCCAGGCTGCGTTTCAATGTTGTTCCGGTCCACGCGAATCCACCCGCTCGCTCCTTCGAACGCCGTGCCATGATCGCTCACGCCGCGATACCGCGCGCCCCAATCCTCCTTCTGCACGAACTTCTCGTCCGTCCCATTTGGCGTGCTGGCAAACTTCATCGTCAACCCGGTGCTGAACTTGAAGTCCACATCCCAACTGGTGGCCGTGTCACACACGCCTGTGCTGGGGATCCTGCCGTGACCTGAAATTTCCACCGTGCCACTTGCCAGTTCTCCCGCCCCCCAGAGCGCAATATCCAGCGGATGCACGCCCCAGCCCGCGATGAATCCCAACGCAAAGTCGGACACATACCACCAGTTCTTCGCCCACCCATTGGCGATTAAATCCTGCGTGTAGGCCCTCTGCGGGGACGGGCCGAGCCAGAAATCGTAATCCAGTTCCCGCGGCGGGACGATGGGTGTTGTGGATCCGCCTGAGCGGCTGGCCTGGCACCAGGCGTTGATGTGCTGGAGTTGGCCCACATGTCCATTGCGGACGAGTTCGCAGGCGAGGCGAAACTTGCGCTCGGAACGTTGCTGGGTTCCGAATTGAAACACCCGTTTGCGGCGCAACACTTCCCCGCGCAGCACCTGGTCTTCGGCCAGCGACAGTCCCATCGGTTTTTCCAGATATATGTCCTTGCCCGCGCGTGCCGCCGCGACAGCGTGCAGCACGTGCCAGTGATCCGGTGAGGCAATCACCACAGCGTCGATGTCCCGGCGCGCCACCAACTCCCGATAATCATGGAGCGCCGCACAATCGCGGTTTTGGTTGCGCGCGTCCACCATGTCCTTGGCCTTCGCGAGGTTGTCGCCTTTGACGTCGCAGACGGCCACAAACTGGCTTTCCTTCTGTTTCAAGAAATGGGCCAGCACGTCGCCACCGCGGTCGCCGATGCCGATTGCCCCCAGGGCGACGCGATTGCTGGGCGCCACCGTGCCGTTCCGGCCAAAAGCACAGCCGGGAATGATGGTCGGAAAGGCGGTGGCCAACGCCGCCGAGGCGGCAGCGCGTCGCAGAAATTGACGGCGGTTCCACGACTTGGGTGTTGGTTCGTTCGATGAGGTTTTCATTTAGTTGAGTTTGAAATGGCGTCCGACGATATCGCCGTCGGGAAATTTGCAGGCACAGGCACCGTGACACGACCCGTGGCCGCCCATTCCGTGCCGCGTGCCAGGGTGTGGCGAAATCCCGGACATTGCATCGCGGGGGCATTGTGCCCGAGCAATGTGACGAACACCCGGCCGCGACCGGGCTCGACCGTCCACATCACCGGCTCATTGGTTTTGGTGAGCGGAGAGAAAGCGGTGGCGATGATTCCCAGATTGTTTGCTGGGCCGCGGGTGCCGTGCCACAATTCATCGTTAGCGTGCAGCCAGACCGGAGGCAGGCCCAACGCAAGGGGATGCGCCGCTGCGCGCATGGTGACCGGCCACGCAAAGGGATTCCCGTGCCCGCTGCCCGGCCCCTGGCCATTTGCCGTGCGCATCACTTCACCCGCATCGCTTACCGTCAAACGGTCACCGAACGTCGCCTCGTGCCAGCCGAGGCCGACGATGCCGGGCCAGTCCGGATGAAACTCGAGGCTCGCGGCGTGCAGGACCACCAGCGCACCACCGTTGGTGACAAATGCAGTCAAGTCATTCATCCAAGGCATCACGGAGGGATGCTTCCCGTAATCCGTCCAGTTCATCACCACCACGTCCCATCCCTTGAAGGAAAGCCGGTTTGTCTCCCAGGCTTCCACGGGCGCCTCCAGCGGAGGTGTGACAACCACCTTCACATCGAACCTGCCCGCCTCGCGCAAGACGGCGGCAATCTCCGGCGTGGTCGCACGCCAGTCGTGATGATTCACGCCGGTCAACAGCATCACCCGCACCGGCGGCGGCGCGGCGGCGGCCGACAGAATCATGGCCAACGCGAGAGCGACGAGCAGGCCAACTCGGGTTTGCAATAACAGTCTCATGGTTTCAAGGCCCACCCACGCAGCCGTTGTGCCGATACCTTGACAGCCTGTTCCCCTGCAACCTCCAACGTCGTCGGTCCAACAAAACCTGCACGCTTTAACTCGCGCGCGATCATCTCGATGCCCACCACACCGTCCCCCAGTCCGATGATCATAGCTGGCGTCCTTCTGGATTCTTTAGGCATGTCAGGTTTCAAATAATAGTCCAGTTACCGGCGCATGGGCCACAATCACCGCACCGCCGCAGCAGTCTAGTTTGAAACGCGCTAGGGACGGTAGTCACGTCTGGAAATGAAGGAATACGAACAAGGGAAAGGGCCAACCGGACACCCAACTCCGGCTGGCCAACCCAACCATCCATCCATTTCTCGGGCCCGAACCCAAACGAGCGCGAAAACTTTCCTCCCGGCCCCTTACTGCGAGATCAACCGGAAAAACACCCCCGGACTGGCGGGTTCTATCGTCACGTTGACCGGAATCACATTGCCACTGGCGCCGCCCGGATAGTCGAACCAATTGTTGCTGAGGCCAACGTTCAGCGCGTTGGTCTGGGACTGCAACTTGAAACCCGCCCGGGCCCACGAGAGCGTCAGGGTGTTCCCCGACTGGGAGTAATTCAGCGTCGGTGACCCCAAACTCACCACCGTCAGACCCCCCGTGGCGGGATTGAAGCTCCAGGTAACGCCCGCAGGGCTGGAGGTGATGCCGGTGAAATTGCCGCTGGGATTCGCTGCCTGAAAGACCGTGAAAGTGTCACCAACTTGCAGGGTTCCGCCCAGGTTGGTCACGACCAGACTGCCGCCATAGACCAGGTTCGCCAGGCCCAGCACCAGGTCATTCGTGCCGGCGGACTTGTTCACTTGCAGGGAAACCGTGCCGCCGAGAACCAGAGAGCTTTCCGTCCCGCTGTTCAGTTGGAGCACGCTGGCCGCCACCTGCGAGCCGGGCGCCAAGGTCAGCGAGCCGTTGGTGATGTTGATTGCCGAGACGCCGGTCCCTCGAATGATCCGCCCGCCCACGGTGACGTTGCCGCCGACGATGTTCAACGTGCCGGCGACATTGGCGGCTCCGGTCCCGCCGAGGGCGCGGGCCAATTCCAACTCCGCGGTAATCACCAGTTCGGCGGTGCCCTGGACATTCATTATTCCTTTGGCCCCCAATGGACCACTGGCGTTTTGCACCCCCAACCTCAGGTTGTTCACGTTCAGAGTCCCCTGATCAAAAGTGAAATAACCCTCCGGAATTCCCGCGGTACTGCCGCCGGTAGAACTCTTGCCGATCACCATGGTGTCCACCAAGGCATCGAGGCGGCCACCGGAAAAATTGCAGAAGCCGCGCGTTGTAGTGGTGCCCCCGGAAGTGTCCCCATCCGCGATGATCCAGGAGGCCATGCGGTTGGTTTCTTCCACGCCACGGAACAGCGCGATGGCATCGGGAAGAACCGAAGGATTGAAGCGGATGGAGTTTTCCCCGAACTGTTTCCCCCGTCCGACGGTGATGCTGCTGGCGAAGATCGCGTTGTCCTGGCCGAGGAACAGAAAACTGGAGCCGCCAGCGTTACCGTTGCCTCCGGACAAGCCGCCGATGGCCAGCGCCGGCGCCGAACCCCGGATCGTCAAACGGTTGGTGCGCGCCAGTTGGAGAGTGCCCGTCTGGCGAGGAACCGCCGGCCCTTCCGAGCCAATCAGGACGCGTCCCAAGTTTGCCGTAAAGCGATTCAAGTTGGTCAGGTTCAGGGTGGCGCGCTGGCTGCCGCTGGTGCTGCTGCCTTGACGCACGATGAGGCGGCCCGTGGGATTCTCCAACTCCAGCTCGCCCTGATCACCGCCAATGTTCACCTCCACGGTTTGCGCGGCACCGTTGTCCGTTTCCGTGCCCACCAGCAGGGTGTTTGCACTGAAATCCCCCTCAAGCCTGAGCTTCACGCCCGGCTGGATGGTTCCATTGTGAAAGCCGGACGTGTGGCCAAAATGGAGGGATTGCGCGGTGGCGGAACTGGCCACCTCAAAGCTGTCAGTCGCGGCATCCCCCGCCACGCCCGCATCCATAAACCGCACAAAGTCCACTGCCATCGGCATGGCCAAACCGGACCAGTTTGCGGGCGTCGCCCAAAACAGGTCGGTGCCGCTGGCGCCAGTCCACTCGGTCTGGGTAATCACGCGTTCGGTGAAAATGATGTTGTCAATCCAGAGCGTCCGCTGATCCTCAAAACCGCTCCACGTAAAATTGATGCCGCTCGCCTGACTGGCATCCGGCGGCATGGGCCGTTCCAGGTGGGTCCACCCGGTATTGGTGATGACTCCAAAATCAAGCACGACGCCGGGCCAGGCCCAGCCGGGGCGAAACCTGACCAAAAAGCTACCATAGTTGCCATTGGCATTCGGAGCATTGGTGGGATCCAAGTAGAGATCCATGCGCATGGTGGCGTATTTCGTCAGGTCGGCAATGCTCACACAGGTTTGGAGCGAGGTGGTGTCGGCGCCCGGGGCGAAGGCCACCGTAACCTTGAGCGATCCAGACGCAGCGTTGGTCTGGCCATCAAGGGCGGGGTCCCATTCATAAGTCCGCGGGGCATCAAAGCCGCCGCACGGGAAGCCCTGATCGCCAAAATCGAAGGTCATGTAGGAGAGGTCTTGTGCCTGGCACACTGCTGACGACAGTGCCAAGGTCAGCACTGCTGCGGCCAAACGGGTTCGTGATCGCGTGAGGTCAATATGCATATTCGAGATCTCAGGTTTGAATTGAGTGTTGGTTGTGGTACCGATGCTGAAGCTTAAGCTGGCTGGGGTGCTGGCCCCAAGTCATAGGAACCTATGACAATGACAGGAACTAATGCAGGCCGATCAGCAAGCTCAAACGGCTTGAGAAGCCTGCCTCAGAGCACCACGTCTAGTAGGCCAACCGCAGGAACAGGGTGGAATTGGTCGGAACAACTGGGATGAAAATCCGGTTGGTGCGTGTCGAACCGGGCCAGGTGGTCCAGTTGACCGTGTTGTTGCCCGCCTGCGCGATGCTGAGTTTGAACGGTGGCGGCGGGTTAAGAATCCATCTGAGGGCGGCGGCTCCGGGAATGCGCTAACTTCCATAAAACATGCGAAAAAAAGCGCCCGACAGGTAAAATCCGGTCGGGCGCGACTCCAAATGCGGATGGCGGTTTCGGTTACTTGCGCCGCCGAACAATCAGGGCCAGACCGCCCAGACCCAGAAGGGCCAGCGTGGACGGTTCGGGCACGACGACGACGCCGTCCAGCATGGTGCGCGAGCCGTTCAGCACCGTATTCACGGCACCTTCACCCAGGAAGAGTGTTATTTGGCCGCTGCCATCCGCTGTCCAGTCACCGATACCGCAAGCATACGAACCTGTGTAGTAAAAAAAACCGTTGACCGCAGTTCCTGCGATGGTTTCCCAAAGCTTTGTACCGGCGGCGGTATCGGCGAAGGTCGTCAACGATCCGGCGCTGGCACCGTACGAGAAGTCATAGCTGTTAATTCCAACGTCCGGCCTTTGGCCATCAAGCAGGCCACTCGGGTCGCTGGCTGGATCAGAACGTCGCCCCTCCGCCACTACTCTTAACCCGTAAGTTGCATTCGGCGTCAAACCGCTGAGGGTGGTGGAAAAGGGGTTATAGCTGGTGCCCAGAACCGGTAAAATTGGAGCATTTAATGCATCTAGACCGCTGCGTCTGTTGTTGTCTTCGACCATCCTGCCGCCAACATGTAAATTGCTGTCGGAATTATCGTCGACGCTCCAATTCACGGATGAGCCGTTCCTGGGGTCTGTCACGTTAGCGCCCAAAGTGAGGGGCGATATCGTGAAGCCGCCGCGACTTTCGCCAATCGCCGTAGTTCTCAAGTTCAGAAACGTCCCGCCCGTTATGGCCTCAACGCTTGCGGGCTGGATGGGTGAGGCGGGGGGTGATTGTGAGAATGCAGGCGTTGCCGCCAGACACGCCAGAAGACTGAGCGCTGTGCGGGTGAGGAAGAATGGGTTGATGGTTGTCAGTATGGTTTTCATGTTGGTGAGTTGAGTTCCTTCTGGTATTCGCGGACATCTCATAAGTTTATCACAGCCCGAGCCCTGCCCCGGCAGTGAACATGAAAGGATTCTACAAGAACCATCCCTTGGTGAACATACGAACATCGTCAAAAAACTTGCGAAAAGTCACAGAATTGGCGCCGCACTTGGAGAGGTCGCGCCAATCAAAGCGGGCACTCGGGGCAGCGGTTGATCACGCAGGCGAGCCATTCTTCCTCATTCCGTTCCGTGGGCAAGGCGAGAGAGCCGCTCAACGGACGTTTTCTTGATGGCGCGATCCATCTCAGTTGGCGATTTACGCAACCGCCAGGTTTGATGCGCACTAGCCCTACCTTCGCATTTCTGATGGTGGTTGGCTACAAAATGGAGTTGAAAGGTGCATAAAACGAGGTGCCTGCTTGTGCGGAGAGACTCATGTGATAGATGAAAGAACATGCTTTATTTGAACGCGCGGTCAACGGTCATCGCTACCGGATCGCGGCCCACGACCTGGGCAACTTTCTGGCCTCCAAGCGCCCCCTCTCCAGGTGGCGTTCAAACTCCTGCAGCGAAACTGGCGTGTCCTGCGGCATCCCGTGCTCGCCCAAGAGCCGGTCCACCCGCAGCCAAGCAGGCCGGTGTTGCTGCGCAGCCTCACTTATCATGCCTGAAATCCGGCCCAGTTTATGGTTTGTGCAGCCGATAGAATCTTGCCGGTAGGTTCGCCGGCACCACTACGGGATTGCTCGCGCCGCTGGGGGAATTGGTCCAGCCGGACGCAACGTTCGCAGATTCCTGCAACCCAAATCCGGAGGTGGCGGGTGACCAAAAAATGGTTGCCCGGCCGGCGGCAGCAGGGGTGATGCTGAGTGTCGGCCCCGGAGTTTCGGTCGCAGTGTCCCCAACGTAGCGAGCCAAGACGAAACGCCGGTCCGAGGTGACCGGAAAAAAGGCGCTCCCCGCCACCACGATTTTTCCGTCTGCCTGCAACGCCAGCGCCGCCGCCGAATCCTGTGCCGGGCCAAGGCCTGTCTGCACCAAACCGCCGGTGCCAAAACTGGCGTCAGGGCTGCCGTTGGTGTCATAACGGAACAACCCCGTGTCATTGTCCACGTACCCGGCCATCAAAATCTTGCCGTCAGGTTGCAGGGTGACCGCGGCGGCCCCCGCGCCGGCGGAGAGCGCCATGCCGTCGGTGTTGAAGCTCAGGTCCAACGCACCGTTGGTTTGATAACGAACCGCCAGCAGCCAGCCATCGAAATTGAGTGAGGCGACGCCCGCCACCACGATGCGGCCATCCGCCTGGATGGCGACGCCGTCAGCGTAAGCATTCGTGGCGCCCAGTGACGTCGAAACCACGCCGCCTGCGCCGAAGCTGCCGTCCAAAGTGCCGTTGGCCTGGAAGCGTGCTAGCGCGATCTGGCTGACACTGCTCGCAAAGGTGTATCCCGCGATCGCGATTTTGCCGTCCGGCTGCAAAGCGATGGCACTGGGATGCGCGACATCGCTGCCGGAGAATACAGCCTCGGCCAAACCGTTCCCGCTGAAGTCGGAGTCAGGCACGCCGTTGGTGAGCAGCCGTAAGACTGCAAAGAGGTTTTGGCTCGGGCTGGAGTTGTAGCCATAGGCGGCCACCACAATGCGACCGTCGGATTGGAGAGCGACGGCTTCCCCGCTGTCGTCCATGCCGAGATCGTGAATGGCCAGGCCTCCGGCGCCAAAGCTGGCGTCCAAAACGCCATTGGTCAAATAACGCGCTACGACCAGGTCGTAACTCGAGTTGGTGGCAGTATAAACCTGACCGACAACGACGATCTTACCGTCCGGCTGCAATGCGGCATCGGTGACGTAGAAGTAGTCGTCCTCCGTGAGCGCGGTGGTGAGGATCCCGCCCGCGCCAAAGGTGGCGTCGAGAACGCCATTGGTCAGATAACGGACCAGTGCGATTTTACTCTCAGATTCGCCGACGGCGATGATCTTACCGTCGGGCTGTCCGAGCACGGCTTTGGCGGAGTCGAAGCCGAAGTCATTGGCGCTGACCTTGGTGCTTAACTTCCCATCGCCGTCGAACCTGGGATCAAGGTCGCCGGCGGCGGCAATGGCGCGCACCGCACCGGTGAGGAGGGTGAGTGAAAGGATTGAAATCAGAAGTCGGATTGGCATGGTTGGGAGATGTTTTGTCTGGTTTAGGTATCTGAATGTGCCGGGCACTATAAGTCAATCACATGTTGTTCATAACTTCAAGTGCCTGCGACGTCTTCACAGTTTGAAGAGCCGATAAAACCTGGACGGCACGGTAGCGGGCACGACGATGGGATTGGTCGCGCCGCTCACAGAATTCACCCAGTTGGTCGGCGACAAACTCAAGGTTTCCTGCAACACAAACCCCGGCGTATCGGGCATCCACGAGATGGTCGCATTCCCGGGCGTAGCGGGCGCGATGGTGAGCACAGGTGCATTGGTGACTTGAATGGCTTGTGGTAATGCCCAGAAACCACCCGTGACGGAATACTGGCCGTTGGTCATCGCCGTGCCGGCATCCGGCTGGCCAATGGTGCCGCTGACCGAATACACGCCTCCGGTGCTCGTGCCGCCACCACCGTCAATCGTGAACCAATCAATCGAGTAGGTTTGGGCGGGCCCGGCAATTGCGGTTGCCAGGAACGCAAACGCAGCGACGAAGTTTTTCATCGTCCTCCTCCATTGAGTTTCTGACTTACGAGCTGTTCGAGTTTCGCCAGCCGGATTTTCAACTCCGTGATCTCCGTTTCCTTATGTTCCAACTTCTGATTTAACCCCTGGATCGCAGCCAGCGCCACGCCGTCGGCATCCACCGTGGCGATGTGTTTGTCATCGCGGCCGTTGAGGCCGAAGGCGGCATGGAAATCCTGCGCCGTGGGGCCATAGTGCTTCACGCCGGTCTGGTTCGTGTAGCTCCAGCTCTGGATGGGCAGCGCGGATACTTTCTCCAGCACCTCCCGTCCATTCAGGGCCGCGAAGTCCTCTTTGATGTTGCGGTCGCTGCCGTGGGAAAGGGTCCCGGCGATGACGAGGTTGCCGGTGCTGCCCAGGCGCATCAGTTGGGAGCCACCGCCGGCGTCGCCGAAGGTATCGCGGTGGCTGCCGCCGCGATACCACATGAACTCGTTGCCAGTGCGAAAATACGTGGTGTCGCTTTGCACGCCGATGCCGTAGTCCGTGCCCCACAGGTTGATCATCTGCCGGGTCTGATTGCCGAAGCGCAAGCTGCCCGGTGGACTGATCGTCACGCTCGCGTTGAAAGTGTTCGTTCCTGTAAACGCCTGGCTAGCATTGCGCAACGCGACGTTGGCCGGAACCAGGGTCAAGCCGCTGCCGTCGCCTGTAAAACTGCCGTTGAATGTCGCCGCGTTGAATAACACCGTAAGCGTGTTGGTAAGGCCGTTCGCGCTGATCAAATCGGGCTTGCCATCCCCGTTGACATCCCCCGCCGTGACCGAAGTAGGATTGCTGCCCACACCCGGCGAGGCGGCGGTCCCGAAACCGCCGCTTCCGTTGTTGGTCAACACCGTCAGCGTGTTGGCATCGCCATTTGCGCTAATCAAATCCGGCCTGCCATCCCCGTTGACATCCGCCGCGGTAACCGAATAAGGCCCGTTGCCTACACCCGGCGAGGAGGCCAGCACAAAGCCGCCGCCCCCGTTGTTCGTCAACACTGTCAACGTGTTGGAATTATAGTTCGCGCTGATCAAATCGGGCTTGCCATCCCCATTTACATCCGCCGCGGTAACCGAATAAGGCCCGTTGCCCACACCCGGCGAGGAGGCCAGCACGAAACCACCGCTCCCGTTGTTGGTCAACACCGTCAGCGTGTTGGCGGAAATGTTCGCGCTGATCAAGTCCGCCTTCCCATCGCCGTTCACATCCGCCGAGGTGACCGAAATAGGTACGCCGCCCACGCCCGGCGAGGAAGCCAGCACGAAGCCGCCGCTTCCGCTGTTGGTCAACACCGTCAGCGTGCTGGCACTGGTGTTTGCACTAATCAAATCGGGCTTGTCATCGCTGTTCACATCCGCCGTCGTGACCGACCTAGGTCCGCTTCCCACACCCGGCGAGGAAGCCAACACGAAGCTGCCGCTTCCGTTGTTGGTCAACACCGTCAGCGTGTTGGCAAAGCTGTTCGCGCTGATCAAGTCCGCTTTGCCGTCCCCATTCACATCCGCTGACGTGACTGAATTTGGGCCGCTGCCTGCGGCCAGTGAGGCGGCCAGCACGAAACCGCCGCCTCCGTTGTTGGTCAACGCGGTCAGGGTGCTGTCAGCATAATCCGCGCTGATCAAATCCAGCTTCCCATCCCCGTTCACGTCCGCCGCCATTACGAATGAAGGCGTGCTGCCCACAACCGGCGAGGAAGCCAGCACAAAGCTGCCGGGCCAGGTGAAAGCGCCGGCGCTATTGACGGAACCTAAGGGCACACCGGTCAACGCTGCGCCATTGCCGACGAAGGTGCCGGAGAAATTCACGCCGCTCGCGCCATTGGTCACCACCACAGCGGGGAGTTGCCCGAGCGGCAGGATGCCGGTGATTTGCGCCGCCGGGATGCTGCCCGATACCGTGGCAGAGTTGGCCGCCTGAATTGCATAGGGCGTCGCCGTCAGTCTCTGGCGCGGCATGAGGATGGTGAACGCTCCCCCGCCGTTTGTCCGCACGCCCATCTCAATCCAACGCGGGGAACCGGGAAACTGGTTCCCAAAATCCAGCGTCACGGTGAACACTCCATTGGTCACGCCGGTGGCGAAGTTCGTCAGCCAACCTCCCTGGGGCACGCCGCCGTTGTCGTCATTGAAAACCCCAAACCGCAAGTCGTAGCCGCCGTTGGCAGGGTTTGCGCCCTCGCTAAGTTG